>SXSO01000137.1 GCA_005792205.1 Bacteroidota bacterium
ATTTTTATTTTTTCTTTAATTCGGTTTTTGAATGATTCCTGAATTTGTTTTCCAATTCATTACAATATTGAGTGGAAAGTTAAACCTAATGTGAGATGTAACTTTTTTCTTCTCAACAAATTTTTGGGATTTTAAAAAATCCCAATCTATAAAGTCATTTTTTTGCTTATTTCCTATTGTAAAATATCCTATATCAAATGAATTCAAATTCTGAAAAAAGTGTGAACCTTGTGATGGTTCAACAGAAAAATCTTTAAATTGTGATTCTACAATTATTTTTGCTCCTGAAATTTGTTCCCAAACAACTGGAATTCCAAGCCACGGATCTAAACTTCCTAATCTTCCAACAACAAATAAAATATAAGATTTATTTTCCTTTACAATTTTTTGATTAAAGTAGTGGATTTCTTCAACAACATATTTACTTTGACTTCTATCAAACTCATTTTTATCAATAAATACAATATCAAAAATATCTCTTACAATTCCATTTCCTAATACATTTGAACTTCTGCAAATAATTTGTTGCTGTGGAATTTCATCAAAGTTCAATTCTTCATTTTCACGATTTACTACAAGTGGTCTCATTTGAAGTATTGCAAAATCTACTTTTCTTTCTCTGTTGTAAACTTTAATTGCAAACTCCATTTCAATTGGACTTCCAATTGCCCAACTTCCAACTTCAAGCAATGTTTTTATAGCATCAACAACTGGAAAAGCATTTCCTTTTAAAATTTGTGAAAATGTAATAAGTTGAATTCCATTCGGTAAAATTGATTCATAAATTTTATCATTTTCAGGAGAATAAGTTGATGCGATAAAATTTAACGTTTCATCTTTTTCTGCAAAACTTAAATCATATTTTTTTACAATTTCATCTTCCTTTTTACTTTCATTTGTTTTGAAATTCAAATCAATTGCAAAAAAAAATTTCTGCGTATTTTGTAATGTATCTTTTACTGAAGCAAACTGCAAAATATGTTTTGGATATTTGGGAGAAAATCTAACACATTGACCACCATCTACAATTGTTTTTCCAAGTCCAAGTGCAAGTGAAACAATTCCATCACTTGATTTCTGTGGATAAATTGGATAAAAATTATGTGATTTTCCAACACCAGAAATTTCAGGGTAAAATCTATTTTCAAATTTACTTCCAACAACTTTCTGAATTATCACAGCCATTTTTTCTTCTTCCAAATTATATGGAGTTACTTTTATATACTCTTTAACATTTTGATAGAAAATGCATGCAAAAATTTTTTTTATACAATTTATCAAATCTAAAAGACGAATGTCAATATCATCGTGATTATTTGTAAGCATAAAAGTTTGATACACTCCTGCAAATGGATGATATTGCGAATCTTCTAATAAACTTGAAGAACGAACTGCAAGCGGAAAATTTACTTCTTCTAAAAAAAACTTTAAATCGTCTTCAATTTGTTTTGGAAAATACTTTGCATTTAAAAACGTGTTTGTAATTTCTTCATCATCATTTGAATTCAAAGCCAAATTTTTGAGATTATTTTTTTCTATGAAATCATCAAACACATCTGTTGCAAGTATTAGTGTTGTAGGAATAAAAATTTTTATATTTTCAAATTCATATTGCAAATTATAGTTATGTATCAACATATTTACAAAACTCAAACCTCTTGCTTTTCCTCCAATTGAATCAGTTCCAATTTTACAAATCCTTCCATCGTCTTTAAAATTTTCACTTGAAAAATTTGTAATAGTTCCAAAAAATTGTTTTTGACGATATTCACTTATTGAAGCAATTAAATCTTGTCTCAGTTCTTCAATTGAATTGTAGTCAGAAATTTTTCGTGGTCGTAATTTATATGCAAGAAAAAATTCTGTTCTTGCTTTTAGCCAATTTGAAAAATGATTTCTTGCCGAATGATATTTTATACTACTTTCAGGAACAATTTTCAAATTCTCCTCTAATGATTTTAAATCATCTGCAACTGCACATTTGTTTTTATTTTCATCAGTAAAAACAAAATCTCCAAATCCAAAGTTTTCACGAATAAATTTTGAAACATCATTTAAAAGTGTTGGAGATGACTTCAAAATAAATGAAGAATTTATTTCGCTTGCATAAATTTCGTTTTCAAATCTATTGGATTGAAGAAGAATTGGAATATCAAATTTTTTTTCTCGCACTTTTTTTGCAAAACTAATTCCTGCAAATTCATCTTGAATTCCATTTCTATCAAAATCAACATCAGAAATAACTCCTAAAATATTTTCTTCATACTTCTCAAAATAATTCACCGCTTCTTCATAAGTTGTGGAAAGCAAAATTTTGGGTCTTGCACACATACGCAAATGTCTATGTGAAAAATTTATCCCTTCTGAAACCAATTGATATGATTGTTTTAAAATTTCTGTATAAATCAACGGAAGATATGATGAATAAAATCTAATATTATCTTCAACTAAGATAATAGATTGAACACCAATGTTTTCAGTATCTTGCTCTACATTCAATTTATCTTCAAGATATTTTATCATTGCAATCAAAAGACGAACATTTCCTTGCCACAAAAAAATTCTTTCAAAAATTGATGTGTTGTAATTTTTTAAAATATGTGAAAGTTCTCTACTGTCAAAAACAAGCAAAAGAATTGGAATTTTAAATTCCTCCACAAGATTTGCAAATTGCATAACATTCATATCTTCAATATGCGGTGTAACAACTATTAAATCAAAATGCTTTTCTTTGAGAAGTTCTAATGTTTCTTTACCACTTGAAATGTGAATTAATTCAGTAGGATGTGATAAATATAAATTGGTATACTCTTCGTGAATAAGTTCGTATAAGGAACCTTCTTCTTCAAACAAATATAAATCATACAAACTTGATACGAGTAAACATTTACGAACTTTTACTTGCATCAAGTTCTGAAATCCAATATTATATTTTACTCTTTCAGGAAATAACATATATAAAAAAAGGAATTGGAAAAATTGATTTTCCAATTCCTTATAAATTTAAAAAACTATACTAATCCTTGATCTATCATTGAATCAGCAACTTTTAAAAACCCACCAATATTTGCTCCAATTACATAATTTCCTTTTTTGCCAAACTGATTTGAAACATTTACACAAGTTTTATGAATGCTTTTCATAATAATTCTTAAACGGTTATCCACTTCTTCTCTTGTCCAAGAAAGACGTCCACTATTTTGAGACATTTCAAGTCCAGAAGTTGCAACTCCACCAGCATTTGATGCTTTTCCGGGAGCATATAAGATTCCCGCATCTAAAAATAAATTCACACCATCAATTGTAGTTGGCATATTTGCACCTTCTGAAACAAGTTTAACTTTGTTTGTTAAAATATTTTTTGCATCAGTTTCATTTATTTCGTTTTGAGTTGCTGATGGAAACACACAATCTGCTTTGTGGTTTTTCCAAAGTGGATTATAGTTTAATTTAGTATCAATTGGAAAGTATATTGCTTCTTTATACTTATCTGTATATTCTTTGATTCTTCCACGTTTTTTATTTTTCAAATCCATAATGAATCCAAGTTTTTCGGCATTAATTCCTTTTTCATCATAAATATATCCGTTTGAATCAGACATAGTAATAACTTTTCCACCAAGTTGACTTATTTTTTCCACGGCATATTGAGCAACGTTTCCACTTCCAGAAACAAGACAAGTTTTTCCTTCTAATGTTTCACCTTTTGTTGCTAACATTTCTGATGCAAAATAAACATTTCCATAGCCAGTTGCTTCAGGGCGAATAAGTGAACCTCCCCAATTTAAACCTTTTCCCGTTAAAACACCAGTGAATTCATTTTTCAATCTTTTATATTGACCAAATAAATAGCCAATTTCTCTTCCTCCAACTCCAATATCACCAGCAGGAACATCAGTATTTGGACCAATATGTCGGAAAAGTTCTATCATAAAACTTTGACAAAATCTCATAACTTCGTTGTCACTTTTTCCTTTTGGATCAAAATCACTTCCACCTTTTCCTCCTCCCATTGGAAGAGTTGTCAAACTATTTTTAAATACTTGCTCAAATGCAAGAAACTTCAAGATGCTCAAATTCACAGAAGGATGGAAACGAAGTCCTCCCTTATATGGTCCAATTGCGCTATTCATTTCGATTCTAAATCCACGGTTAATTTGAACATTTCCTTGATCATCAAACCATGGAACTCTAAACATTATCACTCGTTCGGGTTCTATAATTCGCTCAAGTATTTTATGAGTTTTATAATGTGGATATTTGTCAAACACAACTTCAAGGGATTCCATAACTTCTGTAACCGCTTGAAGAAATTCTACTTCATTTTGATTTTTTTCTTTCACTGTTTGAATTATTTCTTTCGAATATTCTGACATATTTTTATTAGTTTAGTTTTTAAAAAATTTTCTTAAATAAATGCTATTTTTTTGAAAGTTACAAATTTCATCGCCATTTTTTATATGTCAATTTTTATACCAAATTACAATATGCAATTTTTAAGATTTCATAAATTCAAAATTGAGAAAGTTTTCAAAAAGAGAATTTTTCTACTTTTCTTTTTTTCTTATATTTCAAAAAAAATTTTAGATTCTTTTAAATCTGTTCTTTTATGATTCTCCAAATCTCAAATATGGAAAATGGAACATATGAGTATAAGTTTTCGGTTTTTCAAAATCAACTCATAAATACAAAACAAGTTGTTTTAGATGTTGCTTTTGAAAACCCAATAGAGATAATTGCAACTGTTGAAAAAAATGAAACTCAGATTTATCTCTCTGAAAAAATAAAAACTTTACATACATTTTCTTGTGATAGATGTTTGGACGATTTTGCAAAAGAAATCAATAGCACAAACCAAACTATTTTTGTTTTAAATGAAAATGAAATAGAAAATAACAACGATGAGTTTGTGTTTATATCAAAAGATAAATTAGAAATAGATTTAACTGAAGGAATATTAGAAAGTTTATTTATATCAATTCCAATGAAAATTCTTTGCAAAGAAAATTGTTTGGGACTTTGTTTAAAATGTGGAAAAAATAAAAATGTTTCAAAATGTAGATGCAAAATAGTACAAAGCAAAGAAAATTGGAAACAAAAATTATTAAGTTTAAAAAATAATTAGAAAATATGCCAAATCCAAAACGAAGACATTCAAAAAGTCGCGGTAGAAAACGACGAACTCACTATAAAGCAACAGTTCCATCTACTGCCGAATGCCCACAATGTCACGAACAAAAACTTATGCATCGTGCTTGTCCTCACTGTGGTTATTACAATGGAAGAGTTGTAACAACTCCAAAAGAAGCATAATAAATAACAATCTCATAGGTGGAAAAAAAAAAAGTTCGTATTGTATTAGATGCAATGGGAGGTGACTTTGCACTTCAAAGTAATATTGCGGGAGGAATTAGTGCATTAAAAGAAACCAATAATCGTTTTCATATAATTTTTGTTGGAAAAGAAAATGAAATTAAAAACGAACTAAAACATCTCAAAGTAAAAGATGGAAATTTTTCCATACTAAATGCTGATGAAGTTTTATCTATGGAGGATTCTCCAACTGATGTAATTAAATCAAAAAAAAATTCTTCAATTTCAATTGGAGTAAATTGCCAAAAAGAAAATAATGCAGAAGCATTTGTAAGTGCAGGAAATACTGGTGCTGTAATGACTGCAGGAGCATTATTTTTAGGAAAAATTGATGGAGTGAATCGTCCAACAATTGGAGCATTTATCCCAACTGAAAAGGGTTTTAGTTTCTTAATTGATGCGGGAGCAAATGTAGATTGCAAAACTCACCATTTAATGGAATTTGCAATAATGGGAAGCATTTATACAAGTGAAATGTTAAATGTCAAAAGACCTAAAATTGGACTTTTAAATGTTGGTGAAGAAAATACAAAAGGAAATGAAGTTGCAATTGAAACAAATAAACTTTTCTCAAACTCTGATTTGAATTTTATTGGAAATATAGAAGGAGGAGATGTATTAAGAGGTATTGTCGATGTTATTGTGTGTGACGGATTCATTGGAAACATACTTTTAAAATTTGGAGAAAGTATTCCATCATTTTTCAAATTTAAGTTCAAAGAAGTTGCTCAAAAGAATTTTTCAAAAAAAATTTTGATTGGATCTTTAAAAAATACATTCAAACAAATGTTTAAATCTCTTGACCATGAGGAATATGGTGGAACTCCTTTACTTGGAGTAAATGGAGTTGTAATTATTGGACATGGAAGTTCATCTCCAAAAGCAATTAAAAACATGATATTGAAAGCAGAAGATATTATAAATAAAAAAATCGTAGAAAAAATTGCTTCTGCAATTAAACCATCAAAATAAATTTTAACATTGAAAAAAATCTCTGCAAAAATAACATCCATTGGTCATTTCGTTCCACAAAAAGTTCTTTCCAATTTTGATTTGGAAAAAATGGTTGAAACAAGTAATGAATGGATATTGTCACGAACTGGAGTTCGTGAAAGAAGAATAATAGAAAATGGCTCAACATCTGATTTAGCAGTTCCTGCTGTTTTAGAATGTTTGAAATTGCGAAATATTTCAGCTGACGAAATTGATGTAATAATTGTTGCAACTGTAACTCCCGATATGCTTTTCCCACCAACTGCTACAATTATTCAAGAAAAAATTGGAGCAAAAAATTCTTGGGGATTTGATTTAGAAGCTGCATGTTCAGGTTTTATTTTTGCCTTAACTACAGGAGCAAGTTTAATTGAAAGTGGAAGATATAAAAAAGTACTTGTAGTTGGAGCAGATAAAATGAGTTCAATTGTTGATTACACCGATAGAAATACTTGTATATTGTTTGGAGATGCTGCTTCTTGCGTTCTCCTTGAACCAACTGAAAATAATGATGAAGGAATTTTAGATTCAATTTTACGAACTGATGGAAGTGGAAAAGAATTTCTTCATATGAAAGCAGGAGGAAGTTTAAATCCCGCAACAACTGAAACAGTGAATCAAAAAATGCACTATCTTTTTCAAGATGGAAAATCAGTTTTTAAAGTAGCCGTTAAAGGAATGGCTGATATATCATATGAAATGATGCAAAAATATAATCTAACATCTGATGATATTAGTTGGCTTGTTCCACATCAAGCAAATCTTCGTATAATTGATGCTTGTGCTGAAAGAATTAATCTTCCCAAAGAAAAAGTTATGATAAACATAGATAAATATGGAAACACAACTGCGGCAACAATTCCACTTTGTTTATATGAGTGGTGGAAGGATAAAAAACTTTTGAATGGACAAAAAATAATACTCACAAGTTTTGGTGCTGGTTATACTTGGGGTTCAGTTCTTGTAAAATGGACAATGGAAAATTTTAAATGAAAAAGATAGCAGCAATTTTTCCTGGACAAGGTTCGCAATATAACGGAATGGGAAAAAGTTTATATAAAAAATTTTCCAAAGCAAAATATATTTTTGATTCAGCAGATTTAATTCTTGGGTTTCCACTTTCAAAAATTTGTTTTAATGGAAGTGAAGATGAACTTAAACAAACTAATATTACACAAGTTGCAATTTTCACACATTCAATTGCAGCATCAGTTTGTTGTGATGAAAAATCACAAATGTGTGCAGGACATTCAGTTGGAGAATATTCTGCATTAGTTTTTGCAAATGTTTTAAATTTTGAAGATGGACTTAAACTCGTTCAAACAAGAGCAAATGCAATGCATGAAGCAGGAACAAAAAAAAATGGAACAATGGCTGCAATTATTGGATTAGAAAAAGATAAATTAGAAGAAATTTGTCATTCAGTAAGTAATAATAATGAAATTGTTGTATGTGCAAATTTTAATTCTACTTCACAAATTGTAATTTCTGGAAATGTTGAAGCAGTAAAAAAAGCAATGATTATTGCAAAAGAAAACGGAGCAAAACTTGTGAAAGAACTTTCTGTAAGTGGAGCATTTCATTCTCCGTTAATGAAAAGTGCGAAAGAAAAATTACAAAACACAATTGAAAAAATAAAATTTTGCGATGCACAAATCCCTGTATATTGCAATGTAAGTGCATCTCCTGAAACAAGTGGAGAAAAAATAAAGTCGTTGTTAATTGAGCAATTGACATCTCCTGTTTTGTGGAATATGACAATTGAAAAAATGATTTCTGGTGGTTGTAAAAAATTTTTTGAAATTGGTCCCGGAAAAATTTTACAAGGATTAGTCAAAAAAATAAATACCAATATTGAAATTGGTGGATTTGAATAATGGAAAAAATAAAATTTAACATACAAAATATTGAAATTGATAAATCTCTTTACAAAAAGGGATTTATCGGTGAAAATTCACCATTACAATGTGATGGTGCATGTTGTAAATACGGCGTTTATGTTGATATAAATGAAAAAGAAAAAATTTTGGCACATAGCAAACTAATTAAAAAATATTTTGATGAAACACAAAATTTAGATTCTTCAAAATGGTTTGAAGAAAAAGAAGTTGAAGACACCGACTTTCCTTCAAAAAAATGTGTTGGAACAGAAGTATTCAATGATAAATGTGTATTCCTAAATAAAAATGGAAAATGTGTGTTACAACAAACAGCAATCGCAGAAAAAATGCATCCTTGGGAATTGAAGCCATTTTATTGTATTGCTTTTCCACTTACAGTTGTAGATAAAAAAATTGAATGGGATGATATGCTTCAAGGAGAAAAAATGTGTTGTTCTGCATTTGAAAATTTTTCAACTAACTGCGTTACCTCTTGTAAAATTGAATTGGATTATATTTTGGGAAATTCAGGAAATGAAGTTTTAAAAACAAAACACAATGAACTTTGAATTCAAAAATAAAACTGCAATTGTAACTGGTGCAACACGTGGAATTGGAAAATCAATCGCAATTGAGTTGGCAAAAAATGGTTGCAATATTATATTTACTTACAAAAGTTCATCTTCACAAGCAAATGAAACTGAAAATGAAATCAAAAAATATGGAGTAAAATGTAAATCGTTTCAAACTGATGTTGCAAATTTTGAAGAAGCAAAAAATGTTGTGGAAACTGTTGTAACGGAATTTGGTAAAATTGATATTCTCATAAATTCAGCAGGAATTACAAAAGATACCCTTCTTATGCGAATGAAAGAAGTGGATTTCCAAAATGTCATTGACACAAATTTGAAAGGCGTTTTTAATTACACAAATGCTGTTGCAAAATTTATGCTTTCCGCAAGAAGTGGAAAAATAATAAATATTACTTCAGTTGTTGGAATTACAGGAAATGCGGGACAATCAAATTATGCAGCATCAAAAGCAGGAATTATTGGCTTCACAAAATCAATTGCTAAGGAATTTGCATCACGAAATATACAAGTTAATTCAATTGCTCCAGGATTTATTGAAACTGATATGACAAGGGATTTAAACGAAGAACAAAAAAAACTTATTTTAGAAAAAATTCCAATGAAACGAATTGCAAGTCCAACAGAAATTGCAAATGTAGTATGTTTTCTTGCATCTGATTTTGCAAATTATATAACGGGACAAACAATTTGTGTTGATGGTGGAATGGTAATGTAAAAAATAAATTTTTATATTTTTTAAAAATTTTTATCAAATATTTATAAACAAAAAAGAAAAAATAAAGATGGATATAGAAGCAAAAGTTAAAGAAATAATTATGACAAAACTTGGAGTTGATGCTTCACAAATCACTCCACAAGCATCATTCACAAATGATTTGGGTGCTGATTCACTTGATACAGTTGAACTTGTAATGGAATTTGAAAAAGCATTCAATATTTCAATTTCAGATGAAGATGCAGAAAAAATTACAACTGTTGAAAGTGCTATAAATTATATCAAAGCAAAACTTTAAATTTTTTTCAAAATTTATGCCCAAAATAAAACATCGTAGAGTTGTTGTAACAGGACTTGGCGCTGTAACTCCAATTGGAATTGGAATTGACAATTTTTGGAATTCAATGATGGAAGGAAAAAGTGGAGTTAACAAAACTACTCGTTTTGATATGAGTAATTATGAAACTCAAATTTCTGCAGAAATTAAAAATTTTTCTCCACTTGATTTCATTGATAGAAAAACAGTGCAACGAATGGATTTATTTACTCAATTTGCAATTGCTGCTTCTGAACTTGCAGTAAAAGATGCAGAGATAAATTTTGAAAAATTAAATAGGGAAAGAATTGGTGTTGTGTTTGGTTCAGGAATTGGAGGAATGGAAACTAACTTAAGGCAACACCAAAATTTATTTGAAGCAAAAGGACCACATAGAATTAGTCCGTTTTATATTCCAATGCTGATTCCTGATATTGCTTCTGGATATATTTCAATGCGTTTTCAAGTGAAAGGACCAAACTACGCAACTGTTTCAGCATGTGCAACATCTGCTCATTCAATTGCAGATGGAATGATGCTGATTGAAAGAGGTAATGCTGATATGATGATTGTTGGTGGAGCTGAAGCTCCAATAACTGAAATGGGAGTTGCAGGTTTTAATGCAATGAAAGCAATGTCAGTAAGAAATGATGAACCACAAAAAGCAAGTCGTCCATTTGATAAAGAAAGAGATGGATTTGTAATGGGAGAAGGTGGTGGCGTTTTAATTTTGGAAGAACTTCAATATGCATTAAATCGTGGAGCAAAAATTTATGCTGAAATTGCTGGATTTGGACTTACAGGAGATGCATATCATATTACACAACCAGCTCCAAATGGAGAAGGTGCTGTTCGTTCAATGAAACTTGCTCTTGAAGATGCAAACTTACTTCCACAAGATATAACATACATAAATGCTCATGGAACTTCAACACCTTTTAATGATAAATCTGAAACTGCTGCTATAAAACAAGTTTTTGGAGAACATGCATATAAAATGTATGTGAGTTCTACAAAATCAATGACGGGACATTTACTTGGAGCTGCTGGTTCAGTTGAAGCAATTGCAACAATTCTTTCCATAAAAAATAACAGAATTCCTCCAACAATAAATTACGAATTTAAAGATCCTTATTGCGATTTAAATTATGTTCCAAACACACCAATTGAAACACAAGTTAATGCAGCAATCAGCAACACATTTGGATTTGGAGGACATAATGCGTCTATCTTATTTAAAAAATTTATAGAGTGAAATTTTCATTTTTCTTTAAAAAGAAAACTCTTCTTCCACACAAACTTTCCGAACTTTCCAAGATAATAAATTATAAAATTAAATCTCCAAATATTTTTTTGGAAGCACTGACTCATAGTTCATTACAAAAAAAATCATATGAACGACTTGAATTTTTAGGAGATAGTATTTTAAATTTTTTAGTTGCAGAATATTTTTTTTCTATTTATCCCGAAAAAAGTGAAGGAGAATTGACAAAAATTCGTTCACAAATTGTGAATAAAAAATCACTTGTAATTTTGGCTGAACAAATCAAATTAGAAAAATTCATTGATTATGATGAGCGAATATTAAATTTGAATGAAAAAAAAATTGATTCAATTTTAGCAGATTCCTTTGAAGCATTAATTGCAGCCATTTTTCAAGACGGCGGAATAAACGAAACAAAAAAATTTTTGCAAACTCAAATTTCTATTGCACTTCAAAAAAAATTTCTAAAAATACAAGATGAAAATTTTAAGGGACAATTATTAGAACTCACTCAATCAAAAAAAATCGGTACTCCAACTTATAATGTAATTTCAGAAGATGGAGAACCTCACAACAAAACATTCGTAGTAGAAATAAAAATCAAAGAAAAACCGTATGCAACAGGAAGTGGAAAAAACAAAAAAGAAGCTGAACAAATTGCTGCAAATCTCACTCTTAAAATTTTAGAAAAAGAAAATCCAAACTAAAATAAAAATTGGAACTAAAATTGGAAGTGAAAATTTGTAAATGTATTCCAGAAAATGTGGTGTTTTTATATGCTTATGCTGAGCAATTGAATTTATCATAAAATTTGGTCCATTTCCGATATAAGTCATTGCTCCAAAAAAAACTGAGCCCAAAGAAATTGCTTTAATATAAATTGATTTATTTGCAAGTAGAAATGCAGTTTTTAAATTTTCATTTGTAATATGAAAATTATTTTTCAAAATAAAATTGTATGTGTTTTGAATCGGCTGCGAATAGTTAGACAAATTTTCCCCATTTGTAGAAATTAAATTTTTAATTTGAGTAATAATTTCATCATTTACAAATAGGCCAATTATTGTACTAAAAAAGCTTAAATATGTTGGAGCATTATCTAAAAAACTTGAAAGAGTTCCACTTCCCCAAAAAAAATTTCCCGCAGAAATAAGCTCAAGTTTATTAGAATTAAATTCTAACCATTGAAGAGCAGGAATCATTGTTGCAAAAATTCCAGCAAAAATAATTACAACTTCTTTTATAGGAGCAAAACTAAAATCATTCTGTTCATAAATCATTTTTGAAGTCAAAAAATAAGACACAGCTGCTGAACTCAGCATTAAAGTTTCTCTAATAAAAATTGGGTTTTGCAAAAATACAGAAAACAAAACAATCAAAAGAAAAAACAAATTATAAGTTCCTGTACATTTTATCGCTATATGTTTTTCAAAATCATGTTTTTCAGAATCATGGAGAAATTTTTGAAACGAAATTTTATCAAATACATAAAACACTAAAAGTAAAATTGAAATTGTAAAAATCCATTCTATAAAAACATTTTCTACAATCCAAAAAAACGGAATCCCTTTCAAATACCCAAGAAAAAGCGGTGGATCTCCAATTGGAGTTAAACTTCCTCCAATGTTACTTACAATAAAAATAAAAAACACAATATGAAATGCTGAAATTCTTGGCTTATTAAAACGAATAAATGGACGAATTAAAAGTATAGATGCTCCCGTTGTTCCAATAAAATTTGAAATAATTGCTCCAATAAAAAGAAAAATTACATTTTTAAATGGTGTTGAAATGCCTTTAATTTCAATATGAATTCCACTTGTAATTATAAATAGAGATAAAATCAAAATAATAAAACTTACATATTCATTCGCCGTATGAACTAAAATTTCTTTTTGATTTAGAAAAGAATAATATACAACTACAATTGCTCCAAATCCAAAAGAGATGTATGGAAAAATTTTTTCCCAAACATTTTTATTGATAAGCGGAAAAATTGCAACTGAAAGGAGAAGAAAAAAAAATGGAAGAATAGATATTGGATTTATATTCATCAAATTTTAGATTCACTTTGAAGTAATATTTATAATATTTTTTACAATTTCATTAGAAAAATTTTCTGAAATTTTTAAAAATGTATTTGGATAAATTCCAATCCAAACCATAAAAATTACAATTGGAATTAATATTGAAATTTCTCTCAAAGATAAGTCAGTCAAAGTTTTATTTTTTTCGTTTGTAATTTCTCCAAATATAATTCGTTGATAAAGCCAAAATAAATATACTGCAGCAAAGATTACTCCAGTTGCAGAAATTATAGAAAAAATTTTATTATCTAAAACTTGTGATTTAAATGCTCCAAGTAAAATCAAAAATTCTCCAACAAAACCATTTAAAGATGGAAATCCAACTGAAGATAATGTAGCAATAAATAAAAATGTGGAGTAAATTGGCATCACTTTTGCAATACCTCCGTAATGAGAAATTTCTCTTGTATGAGTTCTTTCATAAATCATTCCAACAAGTAAAAATAACATTCCCGTTGAAAGTCCATGATTTATCATTTGAATTATTGCTCCTTGTGTTCCTTCTACATTTCCAGAAAAAATTCCAAGTACAACAAACCCTAAATGACTAACAGAAGAATATGCTACAAGTTTTTTCATATCATCTTGTACAATAGAAACAAGTGCTCCATACACAATTCCAATCACTGCGAGAGTAGAAATATATGGAGCGAAAAAAATTGCTGCTTTAGGAAAAAATGGAATACAAAACCTAATCAATCCATAAGTTCCCATCTTAAGAAGAATTCCCGCAAGAATTACACTTCCTGCTGTTGGTGCTTGAACATGTGCATCAGGAAGCCAAGTATGAAATGGGAAAAGTGGAACTTTAATTGCAAAACTCAATGCAAATGCTAAAAATAAAACCAATTGAATACTTTGAGAAATTTGAGTGGAAGTTTTTAAAATATCAAAATAATTTGTTGTAAAGTTTGCATTTGAACTTGCAAGCCATAAAATAGCAACAAGCATCAACAAACTCCCAAACATTGTATAAAGAAAAAACTTTACTGCAGCATAAACTCTATTTTCACCTCCCCAAATACCAATCAAAAAATACATTGGAATTAACATCACTTCCCAAAACATATAGAACAAAAATAAATCAAGTGAAACAAAAACGCCAATCATTCCCGTTTCTAAAAATAAAATCATTGCAATAAATTGTTTTACATTTTTTTCAATAGATTTCCATGAAGCAATCAAAGCAATTGGAGTTAAAAATGTTGTCAACATCAAAAGAAGAAGCGAAAGTCCATCAACACCGACATAATAACTAACATTCAACGAACTTATCCATAAAACATTTTCTACAAATTGCATTTCACTTTTTGTAGAATCAAAATTGAAATACAAATTCAAAGAGATAAAAAAAACTACAAATGTTGTAACAACTCCAAAATATTTTATAAATGTTTCTTGATCACTTTTCAATAGTAAAATAAAAATTCCTGCAAGTATGGGAATAAAAATTAAATATGAAATTAAATTTGAACTCATTTTATATCAATAAAATAAATATGATTACAACTACTCCAAATAAGAACACTGAAAGATAAGTTTGCACCATTCCTGTTTGAATATATTTGAATTTGAAACTAATTTTTTCAATAATACTTGCAACTCCATTGACAACTCCATCTATTATTTTTATATCAAAAATTTTCCATAAAAAGTTTTTTGACATTTGAAAAATTGGATTCACAAACAAAAACTCATAAATCTCATCTACATAATATTTATTGAATAAAATTTTCCTAAACCCTTTAGCATTATTTTCAATTGTCTCTGTTTTTAGAAAAATTTTTCTTGCATAAAAAATACTTATCACAACAACCAAAATAGAAATAAACATCAATAAATATTCAGTAAAATGAGAAAACTTATGTGCTCCAAATTTTAAACTTCCTTTGCCAAAAATTGGCTCTAACCAATGATGCAAAAAACTATTTCCACCAAGTATTGATGGCACTCCAATAAGTCCTCCAATTCCTGATAATACTGCAAGAATTGTTAAAGTAGTTGTCATCGTCTTTGGCGATTCATGTGGGTGAATGTACTTCTCATCAAATCTTGGAGATTTTAAAAATGTTAAATAAAACAATCTAAACATATAAAATGCAGTCATCATTGCACCAAAAATTCCTAATACCCAAAATAAAACATTTCCACTTTCAAATGTTTTCCAAAGTATTTCATCTTTACTAAAAAATCCTGCAAGTGGGGGAATTCCTGTAATTGCCAAAGTTCCTACAAAAAATGTTTTGTAAGTTATTGGCATATATTTTTTAAGTCCTCCCATCTTCCGAATATTTTGCTCTTCATTTAATGAGTGAATTACTGAGCCAGCACCAAGAAATAAAAGTGCTTTAAAAAACGCATGAGTAATTACATGAAAAACTCCCGCAGTAAATGCTCCAACTCCCAATCCCAAAAACATATATCCAAGTTGGCTTACAGTGGAATATGCA
Organism: Bacteroidota bacterium; assembly: GCA_005792205.1. Lineage (GTDB taxonomy): Bacteria > Bacteroidota > Ignavibacteria > UBA10030 > F1-140-MAGs086 > F1-140-MAGs086. The sequence continues at coordinate 15,672 of SXSO01000137.1, forward strand.
AGAATTTTTTTTATATCATTTTGTACAAGTCCAATTGATGCTGCAATAAGTGTAGTTAAAATTCCAATAGTTGCAACAACTTGCATTGTAATTGGAGAAAGTGAAAATAAAATTGAACATCGTGCAATCATATAAATTCCAGAAGTAACCATTGTTGCCGCATGAATTAAAGCACTCACTGGAGTTGGTCCTGCCATCGCATCAGGAAGCCAAACAAAAAGTGGAATTTGTGCTGACTTTCCTATTGCTCCAATAAAAAGAAAGAGTGTAATGAGTGTAACTGTTGTTTCATCAATTCCAAAATTAGAAACATGTTTAAAAACATTGGTAAAATCTAAAGTTTCAAATTTTGAAAAAATCATAAAGATCGCAAGTAAAAATCCAAAATCTCCAATTCTATTTACAACAAATGCTTTTTTAGCAGCATCTACAGTGAGTGATTTTTTTTCATAACCTCCAACTTCAAATTTTCTATCATACCAAAAACCAATCAACAAATATGAACACAATCCAACACCTTCCCATCCAAGAAACATCAAAAGAAAATTATCTGCCAAAACCAAAATTAACATCATCACAATGAATAAATTTAGATATGCAAAAAATCTTGCAAATCCTCTATCTCCTTTCATATAACCAATACTATAGAGATGAATCAAAAATCCAACTCCTGTAATTACAAGTGTAAAAAGTATTGATAATTCATCTAAAATAAAAGCAAATGATGTTGAAAATTTCCCAACTTTTATCCATTCAAAAAAATTATAGATAAGTTTTTTTTCTCCACTTTTGAAAAGCATTTCCATAAAAATTTGAACCGCAATTAAAAACGGAATTAAAATTGAAATACTTCCAATTAATCCAATTATTTTTTCGGAGTTAATTTTTTTTCCAAACAATCCATTTATAAAAAAACCAAAAAGTGGAAACAGTAAAATCAAATAAAAAAATTCTGACATTAGAAAACCATTTACCATTTCAAAATATTTATTTCATCAATGTTGAGTGTTTGTTTATTGCGAAAAAGTGCAATTACAATTGAAAGACCAATTGCAGCTTCTGCTGCAGCAACAGTTATCACAAAAAAGACAAAAAGTTGTCCTTCGTTTGAACCATTAAATGCAGAAAAAGAAATAAATGTAAGATTAACTGCATTCAGCATAAGTTCAATACACATAAAAATAATAATTGCATTTCGCTGCGTTACAACACCAATTACTCCGATTATAAAAAGTGCTGCACTTATGATTAGATAGTTATGAAGTGGGACCATTATTTTTCAATAAAATTTTTAAAAGTTATCTAATTTTTTAATAACAGCAAAGATATTTTCATGTGTAAAAATTTTGTTATTCAATTCATATATTTGTTTATGTATCTTTTCATTTTTTTAATTTTATTTTTTATTTCTTCTTGCAAGGACAATTCAATGAATAAAAACGATTTACTCAAAAAACTAACTAAAGAACAATTCCATATAACTCAAGAAAAAGGAACGGAAGCTGCTTTTACTGGAATTTATTGGAATCATTTTGAAGATGGAATGTACAATTGTGTTGTATGTGGAGAAAAACTTTTTTCATCAGAAACAAAGTTTGAATCACATTGTGGATGGCCATCTTTTTTTAGTGCTATGGATAAAAATAAAATCCAAGAAAAAAAAGATTTTAGTTTCGGAATGACCCGAATTGAAGTAATGTGTAAAAATTGTGATGCACATTTGGGACATGTTTTCAATGATGGACCAAGACCCACGGAACTTCGTTATTGTATAAACTCTGTGTCATTAAATTTTGAAAAATCTGAAACTGTAATTTTGGGAAGCGGATGTTTTTGGTGTAGTGAAACAGTGTTTGAAGATTTAGATGGAGTAACAGATGTAACTTGTGGTTACAGTGGTGATAAAATTGAAAACCCAACTTATGAATTAGTTTCAAGTGGAAGAACAAATTATGCAGAAGTTGTGAAAATAATATTTTCTCCACAAAAAATTTCTTACGAAAAACTCTTGGATATTTTTTTTAGTTCTCATAATCCAACAACTTTAAATCAACAGGGAAATGACATTGGAACACAATATCGTTCAGTGATTTTTTATTTAAATGAAGAACAAAAAATAACTGCAGAAAATTGTAAAAATAAAATTCAAAAAAAATTTAAAGAAAAAATTGTTACTGAAATTTCTAAATTCAAACAATTTCACAAAGCAGAAGAATACCATCAAAATTATTTTAAGAAAAACCCAAATGATCCATATTGTACATTTGTAATTAAACCAAAACTAGAAAAACTAAAAATCCATTTAGAGAAATGAATAACGCCTTCCCATTTCTTTTAATTGCAATTTGCGTAATGCTAATTATGTATAGATATTACAGTAGTTTTATCGCTGCAAAAATATTAGCATTTGATGACAATCGCAAAACACCTGCGAATAATTTTTATGATGGAGAAAACTATTATCCAACAAATAAATGGGTTTTATTTGGACATCATTTTGCGGCAATTTCAGGAGCAGGACCTTTGATTGGTCCTGTACTTGCAACTCAATTTGGATTTCTTCCCGGATTTTTATGGATATTGATTGGTGTTGTAATTGGTGGTGCCGTTCATGATTTTACAATTCTTTTACTTTCTATTAGAAGAAATGGAAAATCACTTGCTGAAATTGCAAGATTGGAAGTGAGTAAAACTTCTGGAATTATTGCTTCAATTGCAATTTTAATCATTGTAATCATTGCACTTGCAGGACTTGGGCTTGCAGTTGTAAATGCATTGAGTGAAAGTTCTTGGGGAACATTTACAATTTTTATGACAATCCCACTTGCACTTTTTGTTGGAAGTTATATGTATAAAATTCGTCCGGGAAAAATTGCTGAAGCAAGTATAATTGGAGTAGTTGGTGTTTTAATTTCAGTTTTTGCTGGAAGTTATATTCCCAATTCAACTTTTGCAAGTTACTTTACTCTTTCTAAAACTGGAATTACAATTGCAATTGCTATTTATGGATTCATTGCATCAGTTCTTCCTGTTTGGCTTTTACTTTGTCCTCGTGATTATTTGAGTTCATATATGAAAATTGGAACAATTGCAATATTAGTTATTGGAGTTTTCATTACAATGCCAGAAATTAAAATGCCAATGATAACAGAATTTGTAAATGGAAATGGACCAATAATTTCAGGAAAAATTTTTCCATTTGTTTTTATTACAATTGCATGTGGAGCAATTTCTGGATTTCATGGACTTGTTGCTTCAGGAACGACACCAAAAATGATAAGCAAAGAAAGCGATGCTCGTTTAATTGGATACGGAGCAATGTTGATGGAAGGACTTGTTGGAATTATTGCTTTGATTGCTGCGGCATCTTTAATTCCTGAAGATTATTTTGCAATAAATATTTCAAAAGAAAAATTTTTAAATCTTGGAATGAAAACTGTAAATCTTGAATATTTTTCAAAAGCAATTGGTGAAACACTTGAAGGAAGAACTGGAGGAGCTGTTTCACTTGCAGTTGGATTTGCACAAATTTTTTCTTCAATTCCCGGAATGAAACATTTGATTTCATATTGGTATCATTTTGCGATAATGTTTGAAGCACTTTTCATTCTCACAACAATTGATACAGGAACTCGTGTTGGAAGATTTTTAGTTCAAGAATTTGTTGGAAAATTTTACAAACCATTTGAAAAAACCAATTGGTTATTTGGCTCAATAATTTCATCTGCGGTTGTTGTAATAAGTTGGAGTTATTTTATTCATACGGGAAACATATCTACAATTTGGCCAATGTTTGGAGTAGCAAATCAACTTCTTGCTGCTGTTTCACTTGCAATTGTAACAAGTGCTATTATAAATTCTGGAAAAATAAAATATGCATTTGTAAGTTTCATTCCGTTTCTGTTTGTTGCAACTACAACTTTGACTGCAGGAATTTTAAACATAACAGATAATTTTTTTCCACTCACACAAAATCCAAAAACAGAAGTTCAAGGAATTGTAAATATTACACTCACAATTTTGATGATAGTTTGTGCTACAATTATTTTAATCGACAACATAAGACATTGGTATAAAATAATTTTCAAAAAAAGTATAATTCAAAAATCAAATTTTGGAATAGATTGAAAACATAAACATTCGTATTTTTTACAAAAAAATTTTGACTACAAATAACAAAAAAGCATTAGAACATATTTTAGAAGTTTTTCCTAATTATACAATTGCGCTTTTGGAAAATAAAATTGTGAGTTTCAATTCAAAAGTAAAAAAAGATTTTAAGTTCATTAAAAAAGGAAAAAAAATTGAGGACTTTATTCTCGCTAATGATATAGATAAAATAACTCAACTTTTCAATTCTTCTAACAACGAAAAAAAATATATCGAAACTCAAATTTGTTTTGGAAATAATTTTTTAGTTGATATAGAAATCTCGTTCAGCAAATATAAAATATCCAAAGATGAAATTTACACAATGCTTTTTTTTCACAACATTTCTGAAATAAAGAAAAAA
>SXSO01000138.1 GCA_005792205.1 Bacteroidota bacterium
ATAATCTAAACAGTGGAATTTATTTTTATAAACTCACGACAAATAACTTTTCCGAAATGAAGAAAATGATTTTAGTAAAATAAGTTTTTAGTCGTTATCGTCGTTAAAAGAAAATGGGATACAAAGTTTTTTGTGTCCCATTTTTGTTTTTGGGAAATTGGAAAATTGGTTTAATAATGACAAATTATTTCTCTAAAAATTGGAGTGTTTTTTCACATAAGAAGAGAGTTTTTCCTCGTCGGAATGGTTTACTTTTGACCGAAACGGTGCTAATTTATTGAGTGAAATCGCCATATTACATAAACTCATTATATTACAATATCAATCGATTTGACAGGAAAAAATTTCCACTTTATTATAATAAATAGGAAAATTTTTCCGTTCCAAATTATTTCTCAAAATAACGATTTTGGATAGTAAATACCAATATAAAGTAACAATCAAATTTTTTAAAAGTAAAATATGACTTTAAGTATTTCTAACAATTGTATTTCGTTTGTAAATAAATAATATTTGTTATATCTTCTACAAATAACAATCCCTTTTTTAAACATTATTTTTTTTGTGTTATATGCAATTACGACTAATTTATTATCTGTTAATTATCAGTTTGGTCACTCTTTTCACAGGAGAACATTTTGCTTATTCACAAACTGTTAATTTTCCTTTTCCACAACATTTCACTTATACCGAAGGGACTATTTTCCCGTCAAATTATACTCAGCAACAACTTGATGATTCTACTTCTGTCTTTTACACGCGATGGAAAGAACGATATCTAATCAACGGTTGCGAACCGAATCAATATTATGTTTTCTGGAATTATGAAGGAGGTGGAAATCCACCAAATAGTATATCTATTTCCGAAGGACACGGTTACGGAATGATAATTACTGCGTTGTTTGCGGGTTTCGATGTAAATGCAAAAAATTATTTTGATGGATTATACCGATACTTCAAAACTCATCCCACTGAAAGCGATTCTTTCTTAATGGCATGGAATCAAATTACCGGATGTGTCAATGCCGCAAACGGCGGAACAAGTGCTACCGATGGGGATTTGGATATTGCATACGCATTATTGCTTGCAGATAAACAATGGGGAAGCAACGGAGAAATTGATTATCTCGCAGAAGCAAAAAATATACTTTTATCGCTTGAACAAAATTGTATAAATCCGATAACGTCAACAGTGACATTAGGAAATTGGGTAAATTCTTCCAATCAAAATTATTACTACGGAACACGAACCTCCGATTTTATGTTCTCGCATTTTCAATCATTTACGCTTGCATCGAAGAATCCGAAATGGAATCAAGTGAAAGATAAATGCTACGAACTTATTTCTTCCATTCAGAATAATTATAGCGCATCAACTGGCCTTCTTCCCGATTTTATCTATCAGGTGAACACACAACCGAAACCCGCTCCTGCAAATTATCTCGAAGGAAATAATGATGGAAAATATTATTACAATGCTTGCCGCGTTCCGTGGAGAGTTGCTATGGATTATTTACATTACGGAGATATACGCGCAAAAAATTCTTTGGAAAAAATAAATACGTTCATCAAATCCACAACAAATTCTTCTCCGCAAAATATACTTCCAGGTTACGCGCTCAACGGAACGCCAATTCACACCGATTATGTAGATTTACCGTTTATCGCGCCGTTTGCCGTAAGTGCAATGACTGATTATTCGCATCAGCAGTGGTTAAACTCTATGTGGAATTATCTGCTGACGTTTTCGTTGAATGACGCATCGTATTATGGCAACACACTCAAACTTCTTTCAATGATTGCCGTTTCCGGCAATTGGTGGAATCCACAAATTCTAACGTTTGGAAATTCTCTGTATGTTTCTACAAATGGAAACGATAATAATCCCGGAACAGAACTGTTGCCGTTGAAAACTGTTCAGCGAGCATTGAATATTGCTTCTGCGGGAACTACAATTTTTGTGAAAGAAGGAATCTATAACGAAAAAATTACATTCACTCATTCGGGAAATGTGAACGATGGATTTATTACGCTTCGCAATTATGGAGGCGATACTGCAATTCTCGATGGAACAGGAAAAATGGGAGAACAAATGATTTTGATTGAAAATAAAAGTTATCTCAAAATCATCGGTTTGGAAATACAAAATAATTTGAATCAATCATTTGGTTCGGGAATTTGGATAAAAGGAAACGGAACACATATCGAAATCCGCAACAATCGTATTCACGATATGAAAGCAACGACCAACGGTGACGCGATGGCGATTTCTGTGTACGGAACAAACGCAACTCCGTTTTCCAATATTATCATTGACAGTAACACAATTTACAATTGTCAACCGGGACACAGCGAAGCGCTTACTTTGAACGGAAATGTTGATACGTTTCAAATCACTCACAATATCGTTCACGACGTAAACAACATTGGCATTGATATGATTGGCGGCGAAGGAACGTGTCCCGATGCAAATCAGGATGCGGCAAGAAATGGAATTTGCAGAAACAATATTGTTTATAATGCACATTCCAATTACGGCGGAGGATATGCAGCGGGAATTTATTCTGATGGTGGAATCAATATCATAATTGAAAACAATCTTGTCTTTTCTTCTGATGCTGGTTTTGAAATCGGCTGTGAAAATCAAGGAAGGATTTCCTCGGGAATTATTTTGCGAAATAACATAGCATATAACAATGATAAACGTGGAATTGGAATCGGCGGATATAATTTTCCGCAAACGGGAAAAGTTATCAATTCGTATATCGTGAACAATACACTTTTTAATAATGATATTCTGAATACAACTGAAGGAGAATTGGTTGTGGAATACACGCAAAATTGTTGGTTTGAAAACAATATTTTTTATGCTTCATCGCAAAATCGGTTGTTCGTAACAACAGTCGGAAACAATAGTGGAAATATTTTCAATCACAATACTTGGTATTCTCCCGGTGGAAATTCATCTGTAACGATAGATTTCAACGGAACGATATATTCTTCATTTACTGCGTATCAGAACGGAACGGGACAAGACGGAAATTCAGTTTTCGGAAATCCCCTCTTCATTTTTCCATCTTCGTCGTTTCCCGATTTTCATCTTCTCAATAATTCTCCCGCAATAAATATTGGCAATAATTCGCTTTCAACAATATTAGGAAATTTTGATTATGATGGAAACGAACGAATCCAAAATGGAATTGTTGATTGTGGCGCGTTTGAAATGAACACGAATGCGCCAAATCCGCCACAAAATTTAACTGTTGCTGGAAATGATTCGCTGGTAATTTTGCGATGGAATAAAAATTCAGAAAATAATATTCTTCGCTACAGAATCTACGGAAGTACAACGTTTCATCCGATTTCACAAATTGATTCTACAACTGATACTTCAATTACCATTGTGAATTTACAACGCGGAGTGCAATACTATTTTCGCATCACATCAGTAAATACAGAAATTTTGGAAAGCGGTTTTTCTAATGAAGTTAATTTTACTACGCTTGCGTTTCAAATGTTTCGCACATTCAAATCGGATACTTCGCTTTCAAAAAAAGCAAATAAAGTAAAAATAAAAAAGAATGTTATAACAGTTTTTCCAAACATCGCAACGGTTATTGAAAATATTTTCATAACAAATGGAAAAATATTTAGACTGAATTTGGGAATTCCTCAAACATCTACAAATACAAAGAAATATGCGTGGTTACAATTTAAAAAGTCGTCAGAAATTGGAAACCTTTATACGTCATCTCACACGGATAATGGAATTGCGTATCCAATTGATTCACTTCGCAGTGGAACGAAAGCAAAAAAAATGTCAAAAGCAATTACACCAACAAGAAAAAATTTTGACAACATTGCGTTTGAGCAAGGAGTTGTTTTTAAAATGAACATTGTTGCAAGTGAAGACACAATTCTTCCGTATGGATTTGGAGATTTGATTTTGGACACTTCATTTGTGTTTATTGGCAAAAATTTAAATGGAATGGCATTAAAAAATATTGCAATTTATTTTGATTCCGTTATGACGTATTGGGAAATTTTTGGAATAAATAATCAAACTCAATATGAAAATTTGTATTCATTTTCAAAACATATTTTGAAGCGAATTAACGATGGTTTTTTTGCTCTAATGGATACATCAAATTATGAAATTGACAAAAATGTAATTGTAAAAAAACCGTATTCTGTGAAATTGGATGGAGTAAAACTCGCTTCTGAAATTGGAATTATAAAACAATTTACCGAAAAAAATATTTCTAACTTTTCAGAGGAAAATAATTTTCTCGATAAATTTTCATTGAAACAAAATTATCCAAATCCATTTAATCCGAAAACAAAAATAAAATATGAAATTGCAAAAAGTGGATTTGTAAATTTAAAAGTGTTTGATGTTTTAGGTCGTGAAATAAAAACACTTGTAAATGAATCTCAAAATGTTGGAACTTACGAAATTGATTTTGATGCGAGTCATTTGAACAGTGGAATGTATTTTTACAAACTCACGACAAATAATTTTTCTGAAATGAAGAAAATGATTTTAGTAAAATAAGTTTTTAGTCGTTATCGTCGTTAAAAGAAAATGGGATACAAAGTTTTTTGTGTCCCATTTTTGTTTTTGGGAAATTGGAAAATTAGTTTAATAATGACAAATTATTTCTCTAAAAATTGGAGTGTTTTTTCACACAAGAAGAGTATTTTTCCTCGTCGAAATGCTTTACTTTTGACCGAAACGATAGTGTTTTCGTAAAAATACACTCTATTTTCGGGAAAGTGTAATCAAATCGGTCAAAAAACGCTTCACCGAGACGAAAATGAAGTCATTTTTGACCGAAACGGGACGAAATTATTGACTAAAATCTCCATATTACAAAAAGCCATTTTATTACAATATCAATCGATTTGATAGGAAAAGATTTCCTCTTTTAGACAACAAAACGATAAATTTTTCCGTTCCAAACTTGTTCTCCAAAACAACGAGTTTAGACAAATAAATATCACTCCAAAATCTGGTTTCATAAATAAAAGAAAATCCATTTACAGAAAAATAAAACTGGATTTACAAGTTTAAAATTTTATTTCCAATTTCAATTTATCAAAATAAAAAAAGGCAATTCAAAAAATTTGAGTTGCCCTTTTATTTTTAAATCAATGTCTTCAATTTACAAACCAATAATTAAATTGATAAACAAAAATTAAATTCACAATACAAAAAATTTTTTTACACAAATAAATTTTTATTTCTCATATCTTTTTTATACTTTTCATATAACATTGTTTGATGACTTGTTAAATCAATTTTTTTTCCGTCAATAAATTCCATTTCAACATTTGAACGAATATCAAAAATATCTCCATTCACAATAATTAAATTTGCGTCTTTTCCAATTTCTAACGATCCAATTCTATTATCAACACCAAAAATTTGTGCGGGAAAAAGTGTAATGGATTTCAATGCAATATCTTTTGGAAGTCCATGAGCAATAGCAGTTCCAACTTGATATGGAAGATTGCGATAATTTCCATCTCCACCTTCGTCTGCAGAAAAACAAAATTGGATTCCATTTTCATACAATTTTTTTGGAAGTAAAAATGGTTCGTTATACTGTTCCCAATTTCTATCGGGAAGTCGATGAGTCATATTTGCAACAACAGGAATTTGTTTTTCTTTCAAAAGATTTGCAATTCTCCAACTGTCATTTCCACCTGCAATTATTATGCGAACGTCATATTCTTCTGCAAACGCAACTGCAGATTGAATTTGTAAAATATCAAATGCCCAAACAAGAAGTGGAACTTTTTTTTCAAAAACATTTATCATTGCGTCAAATTTTGCATCATATTTTTGTAGTGAATTATTTTTCTTTGCAACGAAATATGCTTTTGCATCTTTGAAAAATATTTGTAGTTCGTTTACAGATTTTTCATTTTCTTTTTTTTGGTCTTCTTCACTTCTTGTTTCCCACCACGCAGTATTTATTTTCATACTTGGGAAATTCAAAACCATTGCTGACATTGATTTTACAAGCATATCTTCATAAGTCCATCCGTCAAGATTTACTGTTGCAATACTTCCAGAAATAATTCCACTTTGTGGTAAAACATTTACAGTTGTAATTCCATTGAAACGAGTTACAGGAATCAATTCGCTTTCAGTATAAACGGCAACTTCTGTTTTTAAATTCGGATTAAATTTTCCACCTTCAACATTATCGTGAGTTGCGCGAAGTGCTTGAACTTCATTTAATCCAAGAGTTGTGATTGAACTAAAAAGTCCGGGATAAATATGTTTTCCACTTGCATCAATAATTTCATATTCAGAAGTTAAAGAAAAGTTTTTTCCAACAAATTCAATTTTTCCATTGCGAAAAGTTATTGTTCCTTTTTCAATTATTTCATTTGCCGTGAAAACAGTTCCATTGATAATTGCAATTGGTTTGATTTGTTTTTTTGCAGGAATTTGATCGTTGCAAAAAATAATTTTGACAAAAAATAAAAAGAGAATAAAGTTTTTTTTCATGGCGATTATTTATTTTTTTCGTTTAAAATTTTTTGAATAAGAGTTGAACGAACTTCTTGAATTTTTTGATTTAATATTTTATTTTCTTCAATATCAAAAAATTTTTTTCCATCAATCCAAGTTTGTTCGCAAATTGAATATGTGGAAAGTGGGTTTCCATTCCACACAACAAAATCAGCATCTTTCCCAATCTCTAATGAACCAACACGATTATCTATTTGAAGTTGTTTTGCGGGATTTATTGTTACAAAATTTAGTGCTTCTTCTTCTGAAAGATTTCCATACTTCACTGCTTTTGCTGCTTCTGTATTTAATCTTCTCGCCATTTCATCACTATCAGAATTGAACGAAACCACAATTCCTTCATTATGCATCATTGTTCCATTAAAAGGAATTGCATCAACAACTTCATATTTATATGCCCACCAATCAGAAAATGTAGACGCACCAACTTTATGATTTGCCATTTCTGTTGCAACTTTATATCCTTCTAAAATATGTTGAAATGTTGCAATGCGAAAATTAAATTCTTCTGCAACTCTAATCATTGCTAAAATTTCATCTTGTCTATATGAATGACAATGCACTAATCTTTTTCCATCTAAAATTTCTACAATTGCATCAAGTTCTAAATCACGACGAATTGGAAATTGTTTTTCACTACGATTTTGAAAAGATAATTTGTAATCAATTGCTGCTTTAAACTCAGAACGAATCAATTCATTTACTCCCATTCTTGATTGCGGAAAATGATTTGAATTATTTTCTCCCCAATTGCTGTGTTTTGGATTTTCTCCGAGAGCAAATTTAATTCCCTCTTTTGCATTTTCAAATTTCATTTCATCAGGAAGAAAACCCCAACGAAGTTTTATCACTTGATTTTGTCCTCCAATTGAATTTGCAGAACCATGTAAAGCATTTATTGTTGTTACACCTCCTGCAAGTTCGCGATAAATTGAAATATCTTCTGAATCAATTACATCTCCAATTCTAACTTCTGATGTTATGATTTGTCCCGTTTCATTCACGCTTCCACTTACAGCAGAATGCGAATGACAATCAATTAAACCACTTGTTATGTGTTTTCCATTTGCTTCAATCACAAAAGAATTTTTTGGTTTGGAAAGATCTTTTCCAATTTCTTTTATTTTTCCTTTGTGAATTATTATGTCTCCATTTTCAATTTTTCCAAGTAGAGATGAAGTCCAAATTGTCGCATCATTTATGAAAATGTATTCTACTTGTTCAGGAAATTTATCTTTTCCAAATGCTGTCATTGGAAATGTGATTGGAAAAGACGTAAGCGAAATTTCAATTTCTTTTTTGGATGAGTCAAATTCTATTTTTGGTTCTGAAATTTTTTTTCCATTTAGAAATAAAATTTTTCCATTTGGAAGTTGCAAAGTACCAAAGAAATTATTTTGAGAAAATGTTCCGTCAAGTAAAATTTTTCCTTTTACATCAATAGAATCACCATCAAATGAAATTGATGAAAGCGTATTGTTTATTGATATTTTTGCTTTAATAGAATTTTGTATAGAATCGTTTTTTGAAATATTTGCAGAAAAATTTTCTTCTTTAAATTTTATTTCTATAAAAAAATTTTCCAACAACGTTTCATTTGAATTTAATTTCCAAATTCCACAAACAGATAAATTTTTTTCTTTTTCAATTTCAAATTCTTTTCCTTCAACCCAAACACTTAAAATTTTTCCATTTGAAAATATATTTCCATTTGATACAATTAGATTTGCAATTTTTCCTTTTTCAACCGTTCCCAAAATTTTTTCAACATTTAACATTTTTGCAGGAACTGTTGTAAGTGACGAGAGAGCAATATTTTCTGGAAGTCCTTTTTTAATTGCAAGTTTTAAATTTTTAAAAAAATCATTTTTTGAATTTTGTGATGTGAGAGAAAATTCAATTCCGTTTTGAAAAAATATTTTTGGATTTTCTGATGCATATTCCCAATGCAAAAGTTCAGAAACATCAATATCCAACGACTTTTCATAAGTATCAACATTTGGTGTTTTTGGAAAATTGAGTGGCAAAATAAATTGTGTTTTCAAATTTTTTATTGCGTCAATTCTTTTATATTCATTTCCACTTCCCAATAAAATTAAATTCAAATTAAATTCATCAGCAATTTTTTTTGCACGAAAAACTTCTAAATGATTTGAAGTTTCAATCACAAACGGTTGTTTTTTTTGAATTACATTTTGAAGCGATTCTAAACTATTATTTATTTCAATTGGTTTTAGAGAATTTTTTTCAGAAAATAATTTTGCATCTTTATACCAAATTGCATCATAAAGTGTTTGTCGCAAAAGTGAGATTACTCCCATATTTGAATTTGGATAATTTTCTCCTTCAACATTTTCAACTTTGAGTGTAGAGTGCATAAAAACATTTTCTCTAATCACTAAATTTGGAATTTCTGTTTCCTCATTTAAATTTAAAAGAGCACTTGTTCCTTTTATATTTCCTTTTTGCAAAATAAATAACGCAGAAGTAAATCCAAGTTTACGAAGTTCATTAAATTTATTTTCGTCTTTTGAAAATTCTTCCAAAACATTTTTGTGAGATAAAACTTTTTTGTTCCAATAAATCGCATTTGTAGAAGGTGATTGTTGTTGTTGCGGTGATTTATTTTTTTCTTTTTGCTCCACAATAGAATATGATTCAATAAATCCTGGATAAATTGTTTTGCCTTTTAAATCAATTACAAAAGCATCGTTTGGAATAGAAATATTTTCACCAACATTTTCAATTACGCCATTGTGTATCAAAAGAATTCCATTTAAAATTGTTTTTGTTGGCGATTGCACAATAGTTGCATTTTTCAACGCAAATACAGTTGATTTATTTGTGCGAATTCCCTGTTGAGAATTTGTTTGAGAATTTATTTTATTTAGAAAAGTATTTCCAATTAAAAATAAAAAAAGAAAAAAAATTTTTTGCATAGTAAAATGATTTTAAAAAAAGTTGCATAAGTTACAAAACTATTTTTTAAATACAAAGGATTTTAAAAAAAAATATAAATAAAAAAACATCAATAAAATCAGTATTATTTGCACATTTAATTTTTTTTGAATATGTTTAATCGCATTAATTAACACAATCAAAATAAATTATGGCAAAAACCAAAGGTCAAGTTATCGCACATTTAGCAGAAAAAACTGCAACAACAAAAAAATTGGCAACAACTTTTCTTGATGAGTTTGTTGGACTTGCATATAAAGAAGCAAAGAATTCTTTCACAATTCCAGGTCTTGGAAAATTAGTTCTTGTAAATAGAAAAGCAAGAATGGGAAGAAATCCTGCAACTGGTGCAACAATAAAAATTCCTGCAAAAAAAGTTGTGAAGTTTCGTGTTGCAAAAGCATGTAAAGATGCTGTGCTTGGTGCAAAGAAAAAATAGTTTATACTGTTTTTTAAATAAAAAGGTAAGTTGAAAAACTTACCTTTTTTATTTTATAGAACACTCATTTTAGTGCCATATTTATTGACTGAAATTATGATTTGTATCATATGAATGGAGTGGAAAGTTTTTCCGTTCTGATATGTTTTTTATAGAAATTTATTATATAATACAAAGAAATTTCACTCAATAGATTTGGTGTTTTTTCGAAACAAAATGACTTCATTTTCGTCTCGGTGAAGCGTTTTTTGACCGATTTGATTACACTTTCCCGAAAATAGAGTGTATTTTTACGAAAACACTATCGTTTCGGTCAAAAGTAAACCATTCCGACGAGGAAAAACACTCTTCTTGTGTCACAAAACACTCCGAAATTTTCAAAATAAACCCCAAAAAATCATCAATAATTACAGTGCTTTACGAGACAACGTCAACTCAATCAATTTTACAAAATAAAATTTAATTTCATAAAAAATATTTTGCAAACAAATTTTATCTCTTCGTATATTTTAGAAAAAAAATTATAAATTTATGGCAACCAAAAAAGCATTTCTCAAACAATTAAGAGGCACAACTTTAATTGCAAAATCAGATTCAAATCATTGGGTTGTAATGGACGGAAGTGAAACATTTGGCGGAAGTAATTCGGGAAGTTCTCCAAAAGAACTTTTATTTATGGCACTTGGTGGATGTACTGCAATGGATGTGATTCCAATTTTTAAAAAAAAGAAAATTGATTTGAAAGGATTTGAAATAAACTTAACCGGAAATGTGAGAGAAGAGCATCCGCAAATTTTTACCGATATAAATATTGAATATATTTTTTACGGAAAAAAAATAAGTGAAGACGATGTAAAAAAAGCAATTGAACTTTCAACAACAAAATATTGTTCAATATCTGCAATGCTAAAAGCGACTATAAATATTACACATTCGTATAAAATTGTAGATGAAGAATAAAAATTACAGTTCGTAAAAATTTTTTTTTCTATCAAAAAATAAATCATTGAGTTCATTTATTTTTTTATTTTCTGCTTGACGTAAATCAATTTCAACAGTTGCAATTTCAGGAAATTCATTTCCCAAACGACATAAAATATTTCCGTTCGGTGAAACAATTTCACTCAATCCAATAAATGTAAAATTGTTTTCTCCTCTAAATTCTTTTCCAACACGATTTGCGGTTGCGCTAAAAATTTTATTTTCCAAACATCTTGTAATCATTGCGTTTGGACAATATTCCATCACCAAATTTGAAGGATGTAAAATTAAGTTTGCCCCTTTCAATGCAAGTGTTCTTGCACTTTCAGGAAAATACCAATCAAAGCAAATCATCATTCCAATTTTTCCAAATTCAGTTTCAAAAATTGGAAATCCTAAATTTCCAAATTCAAAAAAAATCTTTTCTTTGTAAAACAAATGCACTTTTCTATAATGCCCAACAATTCCATTTTTATTTACAATCAATGATGAATTGAAAAATTTTCCATTTTCATTTTCAGCAAATCCATAACACACATAACAATTTTTCTTTTTTGCAAATTCAAAAATTTTTTGATATGTAAAACCAAAAATATTTTCGGAAAGTTTTTCAACTTCTGTTTTATCAATAAAATTATAACCCGTTGAAAAAAGTTCCGGCAACACAAAAAAATCTGATGATATAGAACTCATTAATTCTATTGCATCAATTATATTTTTTTTTATTTCACCAAATTCTGGATTTGTTTGAACAACGGATAATTTCATTATACTAAAACATTTTTGAAAATATATTTAATTTAAATCAAATTTAGTTTTTTTTAAAAAATATATCTTTAAAATTATTTTTTGTATTTTTAAAAAGTTATTTATGTTAAGTTATTGTTTTGTAAAAATTATTGGAAGAGTTCAAGGTGTTGGATTTAGATATTTTATTTTTCAAAACGCAAAGCGATTAAATTTATTGGGAACAGTTCGAAATCATATTGATGGAAGCGTAGAAATTGAAGTTGAAGGTAAAAAAAATAATATTGAAATACTTTTAGAGAAAATTAAAATTGGTCCAATAGAAAGTTACATAGAAGAAGTTCAAGTTGAATGGAAAAATTATCACAACGGATATGACGGTTTTAAAATAATTAAAACAACAAAAAAATAGAATGAGTTATAGAGTTGGAACGGGAAGCGATATTCATAAATTAACTATTGGAAAAAAAATGTTTCTTGGTGGAGTTGAAATTCTACACAAAAAAGGATTTGAAGGTCATTCTGATGCAGATATTTTGCTTCATTCAATTTGCGATGCTTTGCTTGGAGCTAGTTCGCTTGGAGATATTGGAAAACATTTTCCAAACACCGATAAAAAATATAAAGACATTTCTAGTTTGGTTTTATTGAGTGAAGTAAATAAAAAGATTTTGAAAAAAAAATATAAAATCATAAACATTGATTCTACAATACTTTTAGAAAAACCAAAAATTCAAAATTATATTCCACAAATGCAAAAAAATATTTCCTCTGTTTTAAACATTTTGATTGAACAAATTTCCATCAAAGCAACAACAACTGAACAGCTTGGATTTGTTGGAAAAGAAGAAGGGGCAATTGCAACATCTGTAGTACTTTTAAAAAAAATAAAATGAAAAAAATTTTTATTTTAAGTTTTGTTCTTGTTTTATTTTTTTCTTCTTTTTCACAACACAAAACTCTCACTGAAAAAAAAGATACAACAAAAGTTGAAATTTATATTCAAGAAATCTTGGATTGGTTAGAGCATCAAGATGAGGTTTGGATATATGTTATAATTTCATTTTTTGCTTTTGTAGAAAATATTTTTCCACCGTCTCCAAGTGATGTGATTGTGGTATTTGGTGGCTTTTTAAGTGGAACGGGAAAAATTTCAAATTGGGCATTAATTTTTTTTACAACAATTGGAAGCACAATTGGATTTGTGTTAGCATATTATATTGGGTTTAAAAGTGCTTCAAGAAAATTTTCCAACTTCAAAAAAAAATTTATTTCACCTGCTTCAATGAGAAAAGTTGATTCTTGGTTTACAAAATATGGTTACGCTTTGATTGTGATAAATAGATTTCTTCCAGGAACAAGAGCTGTTGTTTCATTTTTTGCGGGAATGATGAAACTTGATTTGCGAAAGACAACTGCTCTTTGTTTTATCAGTGCATTTTTTTGGAATTTATTTTTAATTGATTTAGGAAAATCTCTTGGAAAAAATTGGAAGATTGCGTTGGATTATATTTCCACATTTAATAATGTAATGTGGATAGTAATAGTTTTTGTTGTGATTTTGGTGTTTCTTTTCATATTGCTTAAACGTCATAAAAGTAAACGGTTGAAAAAAAATGTTTGAAAAATTTTTGGAGGTTGATAAAATAATTTTCAAATTTTTTAATCAACAGTTTACAAATTCGTTTTTTGATTTTTTGATGCCATTTATCACCGATATAAATAAAAGTAAAATTTTTATTTTTTTAATTTCACTTTTTGTAACATTTGTTTTTTGGAAAGGAGATAGACGAACAAGAACTATAATTTTGTTTTTAATTCCAACCGTTATTTTTTCTGATCAAATAAATAATTTTATTAAACAAAGTTTTGAGCGACTGCGTCCATGTAATGATATTTCTTTCAAAGAAAATGTGCGACTTCTTGTAAGTTGCGGAAGCGGATATTCTTTTCCCTCATCGCATGCAGTAAATAACTTTGCAGGAGCAAAATTTTTAAGCAATTTTTTCCCCAATAAAAAATTTATTTTTTATACAATTGCATTTGTAATGGCATATTCACGTGTTTATGTTGGAGTTCATTTTCCAAGTGATGTAATTGTTGGAAGTTTATCTGGTATTGCAATTGGAATTTTATTTTCTTTTCTTACAAAAAAAATTATATTCAAAGAAAAGTGAAAAAAAGTTTTTCTCTTATAATTTCTGGAATTTTATTTGGAATTTCTTTTCCACCAGATTCAATTGGAGCAATTGCATTTTTTTCATTTACTCTATTTTTATTTGTAATTAAAAAAGAAAAAAATTATTTTTCAGCAGTTAGAAGTTTTTATATATTTTTTCTTATTGCAAATCTTATTGCACTTTATTGGATTAGTGGTTTTACACATTTGAAAGATGGATATTTGGTATTAGCTGGAATTTTAACAATTGTTGTTCATCCATTTTTTTTTCTTCCAGCAATTTTACTTTTCACATTTTTTAGAAACCAATTAGGTGAAACAATTGCTATGAGTTTATTTCCATTTCTTTGGACTTCATATGAATGGTTTCGCTCTTACACAGAATTTGCGTTTCCATGGCTTACAGTTGGAAACACACAAACATACGATTTACAATTTATTCAGATTAGTTCTGTTTTTGGTGTTTATGGAATTTCATTTTTAGTTTTATTGATAAATGTTTTATTTGTGTTTTTATATGAGTTTAAAGATGAAAGTAAAATAAAATCAATTTCGATTGCTTTGGGAATTTTACTTTTGTATTTTATTCCAAAAATTTATGGAAATTATATTTTAGAAAATCAAAAAATTTCTGAAACGGAAAAAATTTCTGTTGCAATTATTCAACCAAATATAGATCCGTTTGACAAATGGACAAATAGCGTTGAAAAACAAATTACAGTTTTGAAAGAGATGTCAAACATTACAAATATATTTAATCCTGATTTGATTGTATTTCCAGAAACTGCAATTCCAAAATATCTAAATTTAGAAGAAAATTATTTAGGAAATGAAAAAATATATTCTGAACTCAATTCAATAGGAAAACCAATTTTAACTGGAGTTCCATTTTTTAAATATGTTTCAGAAAATACTTTTGGAGCAAAACAAATTTCAAATACAAATAGTTTTTATCAAGCGTTCAACTCTTCAATGCTTTTTTTTCCCAATAAAAAAAAATTTTATACATATTCTAAAATGCAACTTGTTCCATTTGCTGAACATGTTCCGTATTCACAAAATTTTTCTTTTCTTAAAAATTTTGGTTGGGGATTTGGAATAAGCGATTGGAATGTTGGAGATAAATACACAGTTTTCAAAATTCAAAACACGAAATTTGCAAATATAATTTGTTTTGAATCAGTATTTCCGCATCATTTTACAAAGTTTGATGGTGCTGAATTTTTTACAATAATTACAAACGACAGTTGGTGGGGAAATACAAGTGGTGCAATTCAACATTATCGTTTTGCAATTTTAAGAGCAATTGAAAATAGAAAATGGATTGTTCGTTCAGCAAATGGTGGAATTTCTTGTTTCATAGATCCATTTGGGAATGTTCATAAACCAACTCAATATGACACAAAAAAAATAATTTTTCAAAATATTTTTCCAAATAGTGAAAAAACTTTTTATGCAAATCATATAGATTGGTTTCCGATTTTTTCTACAATTTTTTTATCTTTTGCTTTCGTGTTTTCAATCATAAAAAAAATTAATGTGAAATGAAAAAATTTATTGATTTAAGAAGTGATACTGTCACAAAACCATCTCAACAAATGAGAGAAGCGATGATGTTAGCAGAAGTTGGAGACGATGTTTTTGGAGAAGATACAGCAACAAATTTATTGCAAGAAAAAATGGCAAAAATGTTGGGAAAAGAAAAATCTCTTTTTGTTCCATCTGGTTCAATGAGCAATCAAATTTGTATCAAAGTTCATACTGAAATTGGAGACGAAATAATTTGTGAAGAAGGGTCTCACATTTTCAATTACGAAGTTGCAGCGCCAACAGTTTTATCATCTGTGCAAGTGAAAACAATAAAAGGAGTTGGTGGAGTTTTTACTTTGGAAGAAATTAAAAAACATATTCGTCCAAAAGTATATTATATGCCAACAACAAAATTAATTGAAATTGAAAACACACACAATAGAGCAGGAGGAACAATTTTTCCAATTGATGAGATTAAAAAAATTTCTGAGTTTGTAAAATCAGAAAATATAAAAATACATTTAGATGGTGCGCGACTTTGGAACGCATCTATTGAAACGGGAATTAGTTTGAAAGAATATGCAAGTTATTTTGATTCGGTTTCTGTATGTTTTTCAAAAGGATTAGGAGCTCCTGTTGGTTCGCTTCTTGCGGGGAGTTTTGAGTTTATGGAGAAAGCAAAAAAAATCAGAAAACTTTTTGGAGGAGGAATGAGACAATGTGGAATTATTGCTGCTGCTGCAATGTATGCAGTTGAAAATAATTTTGAACGATTAAAAGAAGATCATAAAAAAGCAAAATTTTTTGCAGAAGAAATTTCAAAATTAAATTCACTTCACATTGATTTAGAAAGCGTGCAAACAAATATTGTTTTAATTGAATTTGAAAAAACAAAAAAATCACAAGTTGAAATTTTAAATCTTCTAAAAGAAAATAAAATTCTTTTAACTTCTGGAAACTATAATAGCCTTCGTGCAGTTTTTCATCTTGATGTTGATATGGAAGAAGTAAAAAAGGGAATTGAAATTTTTAAAATGTTATTTGAATGAATATAAAAATTCGTAAAGCAACAGAAACCGATTTAAATTGTATTTACACATTTAATAAAAATATAGCATTTGAAACTGAACACATTTTTTTGGATGATGAAAAAATACAAAATGGTGTAATAAATCTTTTGAAAAATCCTTCATATGGATATTATATTGTTGCTGAAATTGAAAACAAAATTGTTGGGCAACTTATGATAACTTTTGAATGGAGTGATTGGAGAAACGGACTTTTTCTTTGGATTCAAAGTGTTTATGTTTTGCCGGAATTCCGCAATAAAGGAATTTACCGTACATTATATAATTATGTTTTAACTAATGCGAAGAGTAATAAAAATGTTTGTGGAATAAGATTGTATGTAGAAAAAAATAATAAAACAGCTCGATCCGTTTATAATAAACTTGGAATGAACGAAGCGGAGTACGCTATGTATGAAACAGATTTCGTAATAAAACGATGATGGAAAAAAATATTTTCAAATTTTGTTCGCAAATTGGTGTTCGCAATTACGAAGTTGATTGGCAAGGAATTGTGCATAATGCAAATTACTTATTGTATTTTGAAGTTGGAAGAATTGAGTATTTAAAAAATTTGAAAATACAAATTGATTTAAAATCAATTCAAACAAATTCAAAAATTGTGCTTGTGAGAAATGAAATCAACCATCTAATGCCTGCAAAATTTGATGAAACATTAAATATTTACACACGAATTTCCGAAATTAGAAATAGTAGTTTTGTGTTTGAAGGAATTTTAGAAGAAAAAAATTCAAAACGAATTATTGCAGAAAATGTTGCTTATCATGTTTGGTTGAATCCAAAAAATAATAAATCAAAACGTGTTTCAAATAGTTTTAGAAAAATTGTAAAAGAGTTTGAAAAAGAGAATTTGAAAATATAATTAAAAGTTTTTTCCCAAAATATTTTTTAATAAAACCCCATAACGCAAACCACAAGTTGAAACAATTATTTTTTCCCAATTAAAAAATTTCATCACTTCGTAGAGTATTAAAACCCCTGAAAATATTATATCTTCTCGCCCTTTTGTAATTGTTGATAAATTTAAAATTTCTTTGTGATGCATTATTTTTAGTTTTTCAAAAAAAAACGTTACATCAGAAAAATTTAAATTTGTGTTGTGAATTTCTCTTTCATCAAAAAATAAAATTTTTTGTTTTAATCCCGCAACAGTTGTAACAGTTCCAGCAACTCCAATTGCAATTGAATTTGAAATCGAATTCTTATCAAACTTTTGCAATTCATTTTGAATAAATTTTCTTGCATTTTCTATTTCAAAATTCTTTGGAATTTCATTTTCAAAAAATTTTTCTTTCAATCTCACAGCACCAACATCAATTGATTTTGCAATTAAATTTTTTTCAACCAAAGTTGTAATTTCTGTACTTCCTCCACCGATGTCAAAAACAGAAATTTTATTTTTATTTTCCAAATTCAAATTGTGAAGTGCTCCAATGAATGTGAGTTTCGCTTCGTTGTCACCGCTTAAAACTTCAATTTCCAAATCGGTTTCTGTTTTTATAAAATTTAAAATTTCAATTTTAATTTTTGTATCACGAAATGAACTTGTTGCAACAACAAAAATTTTTTCAACACAAAAATTTGAAATGATTGATTTATATTCAATCAAAACATTTTTCAATTTTTCCTGTGATATTTTTGAAATCAAATTTGTTTTATCAACATTTTCTCCGCTTCTTGGAAAACGAATTGCATTGAAAAGTGAAACCAAAGAATTATTTTGAATCTCGGCAATAAGCAGTAAACATGTGTTTGTCCCGATGTCAATTGAGGCAACTCTCATAAAAAAATTGAGTATAAAAATAAGAAAGTTTTATTGAAAGAATTTGTTTTAACACATTTAAACTCGTAAAAATAAATAATTATTTTTCTTTTATTGAATTTATTTTGAAAAATTTTGGTGTGTTTTTTCCCAAAAGAAGAGTGTTTTTCTTCGTCAAAATGGTTTACTTTTGACCGAAATGATGATATTTTTGCAAAAATACATTCTATTTTTGGAAAAATATCATCATTTCGGTCACAAACATAGTATTCCGAATCAATAGATTAAACAGGAAAAAATTTCCTCTTTAAAACAAAAATAAAAAAGGGACACAAAAAAACTTTGTATCCCATTTTCTTTTAACGACGATAACGACTAAAAATTTATTTTACTAAAATCATTTTCTTCATTTCAGAAAAATTATTTGTCGTCAATTTGTAAAAATAAATTCCACTGTTTAAATTTGTTGCATCAAAATCAATTTCGTAAAATCCACTTTCCATTTCTTCATTATTTATTAGTGTAGAAATTTCACGTCCAAGAACATCATAAATTTTTAACGACACATTTTCAACATCAACTAACGAAAATAAAATCGTTGTCTTCGGATTAAATGGATTTGGATAATTTTGTTGCAAAGAAAATTTCGTCGGTGAAAAATTTTCTGCATCAAGAAAATCTTCGTTTAAATTTTTCCCTGAATTATCTTTTACAATTGGAACATCAATTGAAGGATATGCAACTCCATCAAGTGTTACTGCATAAGATTTTTTCAAATTTAAAACAGCATTTTGATCAACAGTATAGTTTGATGTATCAAATGTTGCACTGAATCCTTCATTTATTCTTCGCAAAATATTTTCAGAAAATGAATACAAATTTTTATACGCATCTGAATTTGTTACACTATTCAAAGACCAAAATGTTGCAAGTGAATCCATATAGTTTGCAATTTGTTTTAAAGATAATCCATAAATATCTCGTCCCATAAACGTAAATGAAGTATCTAAAATTAGATCTTCAAATCCATTTGGTGTAACAAAAACTTTACTTGCAGCAATGTTAAGTTTAAACAACATTCCTTGTTCCAAAAATTTATTATTGTAGTTATCGCGTTTTGGTTTTATTGCTTTAGCAAGTTTTTTTCCCGTAGATTTTCCTGTTGAAACATTTCTCACATAATCAAGTGGGAATGATGTGTCAGAAATTGTGTGAGAAGAAGTATAAAGTTTTCCTAAATCAGTTGATTTTTTAAATTCAATCCACGCAATTGTTTTTGCTAAAGTTGTATTTGTTGTACTTACACCAAATACAACTGCACTTCCTTTTGGTGTTTGTGATTGAAATACGTTTTCAACTGCTGTAACAAGATTGGGAGCAGTTTTAAATGTAACTTTATCTTTGTTGTAAACAATTTTTTTTAATTTATCTGAAAGAGAAATTTCAGATTTGAATGTTCTATATTTTCCTGAAATGTTTTGTTCAAATCCATATTTTGCAATAAAAATATCATATGAACTATGTGAATTAGTTGTCATAACAGAATCAAATGTCATAACTTGACTATCATAATATCCTGTTATGAAATAATTTCCATCGGTATCAACTGTTATACTTTGACCTTTATCTAAATCACCACCACCACCATTTTCAACTAATACAACATTTCCATTTGCATCATATTTTGCAATGAAAATATCTGATGATGTTGTAGATGTATTTGTAATTGTAATTGTACCAAAACTTGCTGATGTTCCTGAAAAATATCCCGTGATAAAACTATTTCCACTTCCGTCTACAAAAATATCCCAACCAAAATCATCACTTGTTCCTCCTGCACTTTTTACCCATTTAAAAATTCCATTTGCATCATATTTTACAATAAAAATATCGCTTCCACTTCCTTGATGGTTTGTTACAGAACCACTTCCAAATTCAATTGAATTACTTTTGAAATATCCAACTGTATAAACATTTCCATTGTCATCTACATCAAGTGAATATGTTTTATCTTCATCTCCACCAACTCCACTTTTTGCCCAAAGAACTTCTCCATCTGCATCAAACTTTGTAATGAAGACATCTGCATCTCCATCATTGGTTAAAGTTGCCGTTGTATCAAATGTAAGTGTTGAGCTATAAAAAAATCCAGAAATAAAACTATTTCCACTGTTGTCAACTGTGATTCCACTTCCAACATCGTTATATTCTTCACCAAAACTTTTTGCCCACGTAATTTCACCATCAGCAGTTGAAAGTTTTGCAATAAAAATATCTCCACTTACAGTTGTATCACTATTATTAAACAAAGCAGAGTTTCCAAACGTAATTGTGTTACTATAAAAAACACCAGTGATATACACATTGTTATTATCTGTTGCAATGTCTAAACTATAATCTGCGTTTTCATTTCCAAATCTTTTTGCCCATTCAACTTCACCATTAGCAGAAGAAAGTTTTGCAATAAATATATCTTCATTTCCTGCAGATGTTAAAGTTGTTGAGCCAAATTCAATAGCATTTTTAAAATATCCTGTAATATAAATATTTCCATTGTCATCAATATCTATATTTTTACATTCATCTGTATTTGTTCCACCAAAACTTTTTGCCCAAACAACATTTCCACTTGAATTATATTTTACAACGAAAACATCTGCAAGTCCATTACTTGTCAAAATTGTTGAACCAAAAGTTGTTATTTCCGAACTTTCAAAATATCCTGTAATATAAATGTTTCCATTGTTATCCGTAACAATACTTTGTCCATAATCATTTCCATTTCCTCCAGAAGTTCTAGCAAATTGCCATTCAGGTGTTTGTGAAAAAGTTTCAGTAAAAAATGCAACACAAATTAAAATTGTTGCAATAATATTTTTAGTTTTTAACGTAATGTTCATAATCGTTTATGTTTTTGTGAATAAAATTTCTTTGAAGAAGTTAAAAAAAATTATTTATTTACAAAAATTTTAAATTGGTTTATGTTAAAAAACATGTT
Source organism: Bacteroidota bacterium (assembly GCA_005792205.1). Taxonomy (GTDB): domain Bacteria; phylum Bacteroidota; class Ignavibacteria; order UBA10030; family F1-140-MAGs086; genus F1-140-MAGs086. Next base: position 21,230 of record SXSO01000138.1, read on the forward strand.
TTTTTAAGAGAAATAAATGTGTAGAAAAAGAAATTGGTTTTAAAAAAATATCTAATCAATTTTTTCCAAACAAAATGCAATCCATTCATTTTCTTCAATTTGTTCAATTATGTTGAGTGAATGTTTTTCAAACTGAGAAACTAAATTTTCATATTCAGTTTTGAGTAATCCTGAAAGCAAAATTTTTCCACCAGTTTTTGTTTTGAGTTTTATCTTGTTTAAAATTGGTAAAATCACAGACGATTGAATGTTTGCAATTATTAAGTCAAAACTATTTTCCAAAACATCTTCAATTGTTCCCAAAGAAATTTGAACTTTATTTTCTACAAAGTTTTTTTCTACATTTTCATTTGCATTTTGAATTGACCACTCATCATTATCAATTGCAACACAACGTTTTGCACCAAGTTTAACTGCAACAATTGAAAGTATTCCACTTCCAGTTCCAATATCTAAAATAGAATTTTCTTTTTGTAAAAATTTTTCAATTAGTTTTGCAATTAGACGAGTTGTTTCGTGATGTCCAGTTCCAAATGACATTTTTGGATCTATAATAATTTCAATTTTATTTTTAATAGATAAATTTTTCCATGATGGTTTTACAATTATATTTTCAGTGATTTGAATTGGTTCAATTGAGTTTTCCCAAATATCATTCCAATTTTTATTTTCCAATTCTAAAATTTTAACTTTACTTTTTTCAATTTTAAATTCGTTTAATAACTCAAAAAATTCAATTTGAAAAATTTCATTCCAATCATTTTTTTCCAAATAGCATTTCAAAAAAGTTTTGTCTTCCCAAAAGTTTTCAAATCCAATTGAAATTAATTTTGCAATTAAAATTTCATTTTCAAACGAAGCATTTTCAATTGAAATTTCTAAAAAAGTTTTCACTGTGTGTAAATTATTTTTAATATAACTTTTCCAATTTTTTCCAAACTTTCACCACTACAATTTTCTGGAATATCTTGTGTTGTGTGCCAAAATTTATTTGTTTCATCAGGATACTCAAAATCAATGATATCAACGGTAGGAATTCCAATTTCATTGAATGGAATGTGGTCATCTAAAAGAGCACTTCCTTCGTTAAATTCAAATTCATAAATTCCAATTTCGTTTGCGGTATTCCAAATTAAATCAACAATGTTTGGGGCAAAATAAATTGAATTTTTTTCTTTTAAAATTTTTAAGTTTTTATCTCCAACCATATCAAGTAAAATTCCAAATTGCGGTTTCGTTTTGAACAAAAAATTTTTTGCAAAATATTTTGAACCAAGCAAATAATTTTCCGTTCCTTCTTTTCCAAAATCCTCTCCATCAACAAACAAAATATCAACACCACAATTTGGTTTTTGAATTTTTAAAATTTTTGCAATCTCCAACAAAACACTAACTCCACTTGCTCCATCATTTGCTCCAAGAATTGGTAAATTTTGTTTTTTTAAAATTTCATCTCTATCAGCAAATGGACGTGTATCCCAATGTGCAATTAGAAGAATTCTGTTTTGTCTTTGAATTTCAAATTGCGCAAAGATATTTGTGAGATTTAAGTTTTGGGTTTCAATTTGTTGAGAAAAATTTTGAAGAATAACAGTATCAGCAAATTTTTTTAATTCGCTATGTAAAAAATTCAAACACAAATTATGCGATTGCGTATTTGGAACTCTTGGACCAAATTTAGTTTGTGCAATTAAATAATTGAAAGAATTTTCTTTATTAAATATTGGAATTGAAATTTCTTTTTTGATGTCAATTTTATTTTCAGAAGTTTTTTTTTCACATGAAAAAAATAAAATTGACAAAAAGAAAATTATTATTTTAAAATTTTTCATTTTCAAAAGCAGCACTAAATGTATTTTTCACCAACATTGCAATTGTCATTGGACCAACTCCTCCGGGAACAGGAGTTATTGCACTCACAATTTCTTTTACGTTTTCAAAATCAACATCTCCAACAATTTTTTTATCAGTTGTTCTATTTATTCCAACATCAATCACAACACAATTTTCTTTTACCATTTCTTTTGTAACAAAATTTTGTTTTCCAATTGCAGCAATTAAAATATTTGCTTCTTTTGTAAAACTGGAAATATTTTTTGTTCCTGTATGAATAATTGTAACTGTTGCGTTTCCACTATTTTTTTGAAGTAAAAGATTTGCAATTGGTTTTCCAACAATGTTACTTCGCCCAATAATTACAATATGTTTTCCACTTGTTTCAATTTGATAGCGAAGCAAAAGTTCATAAATTCCAAGTGGAGTACAAGGAATAAAACATTTTTGTCCCAACACAAGTTTTCCAACATTTATTGGATGAAATCCATCTACATCTTTTTTGTAGTCAATTGCTTCAATGATTTTATTTTCGTCAATATGTTTTGGAAGTGGAAGTTGAACAAGAATTCCATGAATACTTTTGTTACTATTGAATTTGTTGATTATGTTCAATAAATCCGATTCAGAAATTTTTTCATCAACTCTTTCTATAGCGGAATGAAACCCAAGTTCATTGCATATTTTTGCTTTTGAAGAAACATAAATTTGTGAAGCAGGATTATTTCCAATTAATATAAGAGCAATTCCTGGAATTATATTTTTTTTTTTTTTTAAAATTTCAAATTCAATTTTTATTTCTTCTAAAATTTTTTTTGAAATCAATTTTCCATCTATAATTTTTGCTGACATAAATTAAAATTTTGGAAAAATTATTTGTTCAAACTTAATTGCTTTTCCTGTTTCTTTTTCAATTTGAATAAATGCTCCACAAAAGCGAACATCTTCACTTGCCATTTCATATTTATGTGGAGTTTGTGTGATAAATCTTTTTATTGCAATTTCTTTTTTCATTCCAAGGGAAGAATCATATGGACCAGTCATTCCAACATCAGTTATATATGCAGTTCCGTTTGGAAGAATTTTTCCATCAGCAGTTGGTGTGTGAGTGTGAGTTCCACAAACGGCACTTACTCTTCCATCTAAATACCAACCGAGAGATATTTTTTCAGCAGTTGCATCAGCATGAAAATCTACAAAAATAATTTTTGTTTCTTCCGATATTTTTGAAATTGCCCAATCAGCAACTTTAAATGGGCAATCAATTGGTGACATATAAATTCGTCCTTGTAGATTTAAAACACCAACTTTTACATTTTCGTTTACGTTAAAAATTGTGTATCCGTTTCCGGGATTTTCTTTTGGATAATTTAGAGGACGAAGCACATTTTTGTATTTCGCTAAAACTTTTCTGCTTTCCCAATTATCCCAAAGATGATTTCCCGATGTTATCACATTTACGCCTAATTCAAAAAGATTTTTTGCATCATCCATTGAAATACCTTTTCCATTGGCAATATTTTCACCATTTGCAATGCAAATATCAATTTTGTATTCATCTAAAAATTTTCTCAAAAATTTTTCAATAATTTGATATCCAACTTTTCCAACAATGTCACCAATAAATAAAACATTTACAAAATTCATTTACAAAATTATTTTTTAAATATAAAAATAAGTTCTTGTGTATATTTTAAAAATTTTTTTGAAAATGAATTTACAAATTAGAAATAGAGAAAACATAATTGCAATTTCAATTTCAGTTTTTGCATTTGTGATTTATTTTTTTACAGCATCAAGAACGGTTTCATTTATTGATGCAGGAGAACTTGCAACGGTTTCTCTCACTCTTGGAATTGCTCATCCAACAGGTTATCCACTATTTACAATTTTAGGAAATTTGTGGAGCAAACTTCCATTAGGAATTTCAAAAATTTTTCAACTCAATTTATTATCGTCTTTGTTATGTTCATTGAGTTTATTTTTCTTTTTCAAATTTTTGATTTTTATTTTCAAAAACAATTTTAAAGTTAAAAATGAAACCATCCTAATTTTTTCGGCAACAATTTCAACGTTGCTTCTTGCGTTTTCAGAAACGTTTTGGCAACAATCTATTATTATTGAAGTTTATTCACTTCATATTTTATTTATTTCCATTTTGCTTTTTCAATTTGTAAAATTTATTTCTACGAAAAAATTGCATGATGGAATTTTATTTGCATTTTTTTTGGGACTTAGTTTTGCAAATCATTTGACGACAATTTTATTTGCTCCTGCATTTTTATTTTTATTTTTTAAAACATTTGGATTTAATAAAAATTCATTTCAAAAAATTTTGTGGTTTATAATTCCATTTGTAATTGGACTTTCTGTTTATGTTTATCTTCCACTACAAGCAAAAAATTCTCCAACGTATAATTGGGGAAATCCAATTGATTGGGAAAAATTTTTACGACATACAAGTGGAAAACAATATCGCGGTTGGTTTTTTTCTTCAATTGAGACAATGAAAATTCAACTTAAATATTTTTTCTCTGATTTGCTAAAAGAATTTTCTTACGTGTCAATTCCTATTGTATTTATTGGTGTTTTTCAGTTATTAAAAAAATCAAAGTCAATTTTTATTTTTGTTTTACTCTTATTTTTATTTTGTATTTTTTACTCTTCAAATTACGATATTCATGATATTGATTCATATTTTTTGTTTGCATATTTTTCAATTGCAATTTTATTTTTTTTCGGAACGCAATTTCTTTTGGAAAAAAATTATTCCAATTTAAAAATTGCAATTTTTTCTGTAATTGGAATCGTTCCACTTTTTGCGAATTATCTAAATGTGGATGAAAGTAAAAATTTTGCTGCGGAAGATTATACAAAAAATATTTTTTCTTCAGTTGAAAAAAATGCAATTATTATTTCGTATCAATGGGATTTTTTTGTTTCACCATCTTATTATTTTCAAGAGATTGAAAATTTGCGAAAAGATGTTATTGTCATTGATAAAGAACTACTTCGTCGTTCATGGTATTTTAATTATCTCAAAAAAAAATATCCAGAAGTTGTAAAAAAATCTCAAAAAGAAATTGACGATTTTTTAGAATCTCTAAAACCATTTGAAAATGATTTACCTTTTGATGGAAATTATATTGAACAATTTTATCAGAAACTTATCACAAGTTTTATTGAAAAAAATATTGACGAAAAACCAATTTATATTTCTCCGGAAATTGAAAAAGAATATGTAAAAAACTATATTTTAATCCCATCGGGATTGGTGTTTAGAGTGTTTAAATCTCCGAATGAAATTACTTTTACTCCGAAATTTTTTGAGTTTCGTCCAATAGAAAATAAAGGACGTTTGACAAATTCAATTTTACAGTTTTATTCAAAGAGTTATAAAAATCAAGCAAAATTTTCTTCACAAATTGGAGACACAATAAATACAAAAAAGTTTTTAGAAAAATTAAATGAAATAGAAACGATTGAATAATAATAAAAACTTTTTCCAATTTACCTTGTAAATATTGTGTGAAAACGACTTTACATGATGTAAAAACCACTTTACCTATTAGGTAAATGACTTTTTATGACATGTAAACTACTTTACATGTCAAGTAAACGACTTTTTATATCATAAACGGTGTATTTTATGCCATGTAAACCACTTTTTATGTCAAGTACATCACTTTTTGTGTCATAAAATTGACTTTTTGTATAGTAAAAAGTGGTTTTTTGAACCGAAACGGGATTTTTTTATATTAAATAAATGATATTTTTTCTCATCTTTAAAAAATTTTTTTTGAGTTGATTTACATTTTTTTGTCAATTTTTTTATTTCTAATTTTATTTTCAATCATTGCCTATTTGATTGGAAAGAAAAAACTTATTTATCCACATCGCACAACTTTCACATATTACAAAAAAAATAATAAACCATATCATCCGTCTCATTTAAATCTTCCATATGAAGAAATTGATTTTGAGTTGGAAAAAAATCTCAACACCAAAATTTGGTTGATAAAAAATCCCAATTCAAAAAAAATTGTGATTTATCTTCACGGAGTTGAAGAGAGTAAATTATTTGGTTTGCCGTATGCAAAATTTTTATATGAAAATAATTTCAATGTTGTGTTATTTGATTTTAGAAGACACGGAAATAGCAACGGAAAATTTTGCACATATGGGTTTTATGAAAAATATGATGTGAAAAAAATTATTGATTTTATTTTGCAAAGAAATGATTTTCAAAATAAAAAAATTGCGTTGATGGGAATTTCAATGGGAGCAGCAATTGCAATTCAAACTGCTGTAATTGATGATAGAATTAGTTGTATGATTGCAGAAAATTCTTTTACAACTTTAAGAAAAATTTTTGATGATTATCAAAGAAGAATTATCAAACTTCCATTTCATTATTTGAGAAATTTAGTTTTTTCTCGTTGTGAAAAAATAGCAAACTTTAACTCAAAACAAATTTCTCCAATTGAGGATATTACAAATCTCAAAATTCCAATTTTATTTATCGCAAGTCAAAGTGATGATAGAATTGCACCAAAATATTCTGAAGAGTTGTATGAAAAAGCAACTTGTGAAAAAGAAATTTTACGAATTGAAAATGCAAATCACATAAATGCAATTGATGTTGAAAAAGAAAAATATATTTCAACTGTCATTTCTTTTTTAGATAAAAACTTAAAATAAATTTTTATAATTGTTTTTCTGCGTGATAACTGCTTCGCGTAAAAGGAGAACTTTCCACATGTTTAAAACCAAGTTCGGTTCCAATTTTTTTCCACTTAATAAATTCATCTGGGATTACATATCTTTCAACTGGCAAATGGTTTTTTGTTGGTTGAAGATATTGTCCAAGTGTTAAAATATCACAATCAACTTTTCTTAAATCTTTCATTACTTCAAAAATTTCATTTTCTTTTTCACCGAGTCCAAGCATCATTCCCGTTTTTGTTTTAAAACCCTTTTGTTTTGCTCTTTGAAGAAGTTGGATTGTCCAATTATATTTTCCTTGCGGTCGAACTTTTTTATAAAGCCGTGGAACAGTTTCTACATTATGATTTAGAATATCGGGAAACGCATCCAACACATTATTCAAAGCAAATTCTTCTCCTTTAAAATCTGGAATTAAAACTTCAATTGTTGTATTTGGATTTTGATTTCGCACTTCACGAATTGTTTCAGCAAAAATCATTGAACCACCATCATATAATTCATCACGATTTACAGATGTAATTACTGCGTGTTTTATTTTCATCATATGAATTGCTTTTGCAACTCGTTTTGGTTCATCTACATCAAGTTCAGTTGGCATTCCAGTTTTCACATTACAAAATCCACAACTTCTTGTGCAAACATCTCCCAATATCATAAATGTTGCAGTTCCTGCGTTCCAACATTCAGCAATATTTGGACATCTTGCTTCTTCACAAACTGTGTGAAGAGAATTTTTTTCAATTACATTTTTTAGAAAAGAATAATTTTCTCCAGATGGAATTTTTGCTTTCAACCAGTTTGGACGCGAAGAAGTTTTTATTTCAGAGATTTTTTCTGAATCTATTTCAGCAATTACAAATGACATAATTAAATTGCGTTTTTGAAATTAAAATTTTCAATGTTGCGAATAACTGACATTAAAAATTGCCCTCCAATTGCTCCATCAATTATGCGATGATCAAATGAAAGTGTAAAATATGAAATTGAACGAATCGCAATTGCATCATTGATTACAACTGGTTGTTTTTTAATTGCACCAGTTCCAAGTATTGCAACTTGTGGTTGATTTATTATTGGCATTCCAATTATATTTCCAAATACTCCATAGTTTGAAATTGTAAAAGTTCCATTTTCAATATCACTCATTTGAAGTTTTTTAGTTCGTGTTTTGAGTGCTAAATCATTGATGTTTCTTGCGATTCCTAAAAAGTTTTTTTCTTCTGCATTTTTTATTACAGGAACAATAAGACCTTGTTCACTTGCAACAGCAATTCCAAGATTGATAAATTTTTTGAGAATTATTTTATCACCCTCAACTGATGAATTTACAATTGGAAATTCTTTCAATGCTTGCACAATAGCATTTGCAATGAAAGGCATAAATGTAAGTTTAAAACCCTCTTGTTTTTCAAATTCAATTGCATTTATTTCACGGAATTTTGCAATCTCAGTAAAATCGCAAGTGTGAATTGCTTGAACATGTGGTGATGTTTGAACGCTTTTTACCATATGTTCAGCCATTTTTTGAAGAACATTTGACATTTGAAGAATTTCATATTGTGGTTGTGGATATTTTTTTATGAGTTCTCCACTATCAACATGTTTTAAAGTTGTTTCAATTTTTTGTGTAGATAAAGAAGAGGAAATTGTTGAAGAAACTTTTCCATGTTTTTTTGCTTCCACATACGCAAGAATATCTTTTTTAGAAACTCTTCCATTTTCTCCCGTTCCTGCAATTTGTTCTAATTCACTCATTGAAATATTTTCTGTTCGTGCTATGTTTAAAACAAGTGGAGAATAAAATCTTCCCGGTTGTGGTTTTTCAAGTTTTTGAACTGGAGAAGAAACAGAAATTGGTTTTTCAATTTCTATTTTTGTTTCAACTTGTTTTACTTCTTCTTTTTTTTGTGGAATATCTTTTTGAGATACGTTGCTTGCATCTGTTTCAATTTCAGCAATTATAGTTTTAATTGGAACAGTTTTTCCTTCTTCAAAATAAATTTTTGAAACAACTCCACTTGTTGATGATGGAATTTCTGAATCTACTTTATCAGTTGAAATTTCAAGTAGTGTTTCATCTTTCTTGATTGTGTCACCAACTTTTTTATTCCACTTTATAATTGTGCCTTCGGTTAAACTTTCGCCAAGTTGTGGCATTGGGATTTCTATTTTTGCCATAAGATTTTTTTTATTTAAATATTTTAAAACTTTATCAATTTACAAATTATTTTATGCTTGAAATATTTTACTTTTTAGAAATGGATTTAATATTTTGCTAAACTTTTTAATGCACTTAAAACTTTTTTTGTATTTGGAAGAAAATGGTCTTCCAATGTTGGAGCAAACGGAATTGGAGTATCAGGTGATGCAATGCGTTTGATTGGAGCATCTAAAAACTCAAAACAATTATCTGAAATCAATGCTGCAATTTCACCTCCAATTCCTCCAGTTAAAGTATCTTCGTGAACGATTAAAATTTTTCCCGTTTTTTTCACAGAAGAAAAAATTGCTTCTTTATCAATTGGAATTAAACTTCGCAAATCCAAAACTTCTACATCAATATTTTCTTCTTCTAAAATTTTTGCTGCTTCCAAACTCCAATGAACTCCCGTTCCATAAGTAATAATTGAAATATCATTTCCATTGCGTTTGATATCGGCTTTTCCAATTTCAACAGTGTAATCATTAGTTGGAACTTCACCTTTAATTCTGCGATATAGAAATTTACTTTCAAAATACAATATAGGATTATTGTCGCGAATTGCTGATTTCAAAAGTCCTTTCGCGTCATATGGAGTTGATGGAGCAACAAGTTTTAATCCCGGAATATGAAAAAACCATGCTTCAGGATTTATAGAATGATATGGACCTCCATGAATTCCACCACCACTTGGAAGTCGCACAACCATTGGAACAGGAATATTACATCTCCAAAAAATTTTTGCAGAATTATTCACAAGTTGATTGAAACCATTTGAAACAAAATCGGCAAATTGAATTTCAGCAATAGGACGCATTCCCATCATTGCAGCACCAGTTGCAGCACCAATTATTGCATTTTCCGCAAGCACAGTATCTATTACTCGCTCTTCGCCAAAGTGTTCGTGAAAACCTTTTGTAACTTTAAACGCACCACCATATTTCCCAATGTCTTCTCCTAAAAGAAAGACATTTTTATCTCGTTCCATTTCTTCCCAAAGTGCTTCAGAAATTGCTTCTATGTAAGTTAAAGTTTTCAAAGTGGATTTATTTTAAAAATTTATTTTCATTCTGCAAAAACTTTTTCATTCGCATCTTCCCAAACTGGAAATGGTGAATTTAAAGCAACATCACTTGCTTCATCTAATTGCCTTTGTATTTCACTTAAAATTTCGTTTTTCTTTTTATCGCTTAAAATTTTTTCCGCAAAAAGTTTTTTTTCATAAACTACAATCGGATCTTTTTTCTTCCAATAATCCATTAACTTTTTTGGAACATACGAAGCATCATCGTGAATTGCGTGTCCTTGCATTCGCATTGTAACACTTTCAATCAGTGTTGGTCCATTTCCTTTGCGAGCATTTTCAACAGCATCTTTTGTGGTTTTATATACAAGTTCAACATCTGTTCCATCAATTGTAATTCCATTGATTCCATAGCCAATTGCTCTATCGGAAAGTTTTTCTACAATAAATTGTTTTGATATATGAGTTGAATATGCATATTGATTATTTTCTATTATTAAAATAAGTGGAAGTTTCATAACGGAAGCCATTACAAGTGCTTCGTGAAAATCACCAATACTTGAACCACCATCTCCAATATAATTTAAAACAACGGATTTTTCTTTCTTCATTTTGCTTGCAAGTGCAACTCCATTTGCAAGTGGAATCATTGCTCCAAGCGGAGATATGTTTCCAAAAATTTTTAACTTCATATCAGCATAATGTCCAGTTCCATCATGTCCTCTTGCGGGAGATTGGGATTTTCCCAAATAGTTTAACATCAAGTTTTTCACCGATTGACCTTTTACAAAATGTGCTCCAATATCGCGATGCATTGGAAAAAGGTAATCGTTTTTTTCTAATGCAAACGCACTTCCAATTGCAGTTGCTTCGTTTCCTTCACTGCTGTATGCACCACCAACAACTTTTCCTTGACGATAAAGTTTGAAAACCGTTTCTTCAAATTTTCTCATCAATTGCATATGATAATAAAATTGCAATTTCATATTTGAAGAAATATGATTATTCTTTTTTATCAAATATGTTTTAGAAATTTTTTTTGTGGTTTTATTTTTCAACTTATTTTTCTTCTGAAAATTAAATCAATACTTTGCCAATTTTTCCAAAGCATTTAAAATATCTTGTGTTTGTGGAAGTATTGCCATTTCAATTGATGGAGCATATGGAACGGGAGAATCTTTTGCTGCTACACGAAGAATTGGTCCATCAAGATATTCAAATGCTTCACTTGAAATAATTGCTGCAAGTTCGCCACCAAATCCACTAAATAAAGTGTCTTCATGTGCAATTAAAATTTTTCCCGTTTTCTTTGCGGAATTTAAAATTGTATCATAATCAAGTGGATTTAAAGTTCGCAAATCAATAACTTCTACACTCACTCCTTTTTCTTCCATTGTTCTTGCTGCTTCAAGTGAACGTTGAACCATAATTCCATAAGTTAAAATTGTAATATCATCTCCAACTTTGCGAACTTTTGCAATTCCAAATGGAAGAAGATAATTTTCATCTGGTTCAGGAGTTGCTGCAAAATTTTGGCGATACATTCCTTTGTGTTCTAAAAACATTACAGGATCGTCACATCTAATTGCATATTTTAAAAGTCCTTTTGCATCGCTTGCTGTTGATGGAAATACAACACGAAGTCCCGGAATGTGTGTGAAGAAATTTTCAATAGATTGACTATGATACACTCCTCCGTGAATATAACCTCCAACTGCAACACGAATCACAAGTGGACAATTCCAACTTCCATTTGAACGATAATGAAATGTAGAAATTTCATTTCTAATTTGCATAAATGCTGGCCAAATGTAATCACCAAATTGAATTTCAACAACGGGTTTAAAATCGCCACGAAGTGCAAGTCCCATTGCAAGTCCCGCAATACTTGCTTCTGCAATTGGAGAATTGAAAACTCTATCTTCTCCAAATTGTTTTGTAAGACCTCTTGTTGCTGTAAAAACGCCACCTTTATCACCTGCAACATCTTCTCCAAAAATTAGCATTTTAGGATTATGTTTTAATTCTTCTGCAAGTGCGTGATTTATTGCATCCACAAGCACTATATTATTTCCTTTATGTTCAGGTTCAACAAAATTATCTTTTGAAACAATTTCATTTGAAGAATAAACATAAAGTTCGCAAGTTTCTTGTGATGGTTCAGAAGCGGTTTCTGCATAATAAGCAGATGAATTTACTTCTTCAATAACTTCTTCTTTTATTTTTTGAATTGTTTTTTCATTTGCAATTTTATTTTTCAAAAGAAAATTTTCAAAAATTGGAATTGGATCTTTCTTTTTGTCTTCTTCAATTTCTTCTTGCTTTCTATATTTTTTGTGATCATCAGAAGATGAGTGTGGAAGCAAACGAACGCAATCACTCCAAATGAGAACAGGACCTTCTCCATTTCTTAGTTTTTTTGTAGCATCAAGTGCAATATCATATGTATTAAAAAAATCAACTCCATTTGCGTGATAACGATTTAAACCTTTATATCCTTCTGTGAGAGTGTAAATTGAACCCGTTGTAACTTGTTCGTGAAGTGGAACTGAAATTGCAAATCTATTATTTTGAATGTGAAATAAAACTGGAAGTTTATCTCGTGTTGACCAATTTAATGCTTCCCAAAATTCACCTTCACTTGTTGTTCCTTCTCCCGATGAAACATATACAATTTCTTTACTCGTATTTTTCTTTGCTCCCATTGCTGTTCCAACTGCTTCAAGAAATTGAGTTCCCGTACAACTTGATTGTGATGGAATGCGAAGATGTTTTGAACTGTAATGACACGGCATCATTCTTCCTCCATGATTTGGATCTTCTGCACGATGAAGTGCTGAAAGCAAAATATCTTTTGAAGTGAGACCAAGTGAAAGAGATAAACTTAAATCTCTATAATAAGGAAATGCCCAATCAACAGTTGGTTTTAAAGTCATTCCAACGGCAATTTGTGCTGCTTCATGTCCTGGAGCACCAATATGAAAAAATTGTTTTCCTTGTTTAGTATAGATAAGTTGTTTTTCATCTAACTTTCTCGAAACCAACATCAGACGAAATATTTTTAACAATTCTTTTTCATTTAATCCACTGAATGGATTTTTTGCAGAAATTTTTTTTGATGACATTATGTTAATTGTAATTTGTTATTTAATCTTCCTATAAATTCTTCTTTTATTTCTTCTATTTTTACATTGAAAACTCGACTAAAATTTTCCACTAATTTTTTTTGAACTTCACTTAAATTTATTTTTTTGTTCAAAACTTTTTCTATTGAAGTTACTCCTTTGTGAAAAATTCCACACGGAATAATTTTTTCAAAATGATTCAAATTTGTATTTACATTTAAAGCAAATCCATGCATTGTTATCCAACTTTTTACTTTAATTCCAATTGCAGCAATTTTATTTCCTTCAACCCAAACACCTGTAAAATCACTATCTTTTTTTCCTTGTATATCAAAATATTTCAAAGTCAAAATTATTACTTCTTCAATATCTCGAAGATATTTATGAATATCCAAATAATAATTTTCTAAATTTAAAATTGGATAACCTACAATTTGTCCAATTCCATGAAATGTTATATCACCACCTCTATCAATATTGTAAGTATTTATTCCATCAATTTTTAGTTCACTTTCATTTGCAAGAAGATGCGTTTCACTTCCATTTCTCCCAATTGTATAAACACTATTGTGTTCAGTTAAAATTAGAACATCTTCAATTTGATTTTCTTTGCGAAGAGAAAAAATTTCTTTTTGTAAATTCCAAATATCATAAAAATCTGTTATACCAAGTGAAAGTAATTTTACAGTTTTACTTTTCATCAAATGTGAATTGATTTTCCATATGCATTTTCTGCTGCTTCCATAATTGCTTCGGAAAGTGTTGGATGTGCATGAATTGTATGTGCAATTCCCTCCACTGTTGTTTCAAGTGTTTTTGCAACAGAAAGTTCGGCAATCATTTCAGTTGCCTCACTTCCTAAAATATGTGCTCCAAGAAGTTCACCATATTTTTCATCAAATATAAGTTTGACTAATCCATCTGTTTTTCCAATTGCTCTTGCTTTTCCACTTGCGGAAAATGGAAATCTTCCAACTTTAATTTTATATCCATTTTGAATTGCTTTTTCTTCTGTCATTCCAATGCTTGCAACTTGCGGTTCGCAATATGTACAAGATGGGAAGTTTTCCCAATCAATTGGGTTTGGATTTTTTCCCGCAATTTTTTCAACGCAAATGATTCCTTCTTTTGAAGCAATGTGAGCAAGAAGTGGTGGTCCTGCAACATCTCCAATTGCATAAATTCCATCTACATTTGTTTTTCCAAAATCATCTACAACAATAAATCCTTTTTCTATTTTTATTCCAACATTTTCTAATCCAATGTTTTCAATATTTGCTTGAATACCAATTGCATTCAATACAATTTCAGATTCAATTTCTTTCTTTCCACTTTTATTTGAAATAACTGTTTTTATTTTTTTTCCTTCAACAACATTTTCAACTTTTGTTTCGGTTAAAATTTCAATTCCTTGTTTTTTGAAATTGCTTTCCAAAAGTTTTGAGATTTCTTTATCTTCCATCGGAAGTATATTTGGAAGCATTTCAATAAGTGTAACTTTTGTTCCAAATGTGTTATAGAAATACGCAAACTCAATTCCAATTGCTCCAGCACCAATTATTGTCATTGATTTTGGAAGTGTTTTTAATGTCATTGCTGTTTTACTTGTGATAACATTTTTTTCATCCACCTTTATTGTAGGAATTGTTTTTGCTCTTCCTCCAGTTGCAATGATTATATGTTTTGCTTTTATTTCTTCAACAACTTTTCCATCTTTTGAAATTGTAACTAAATTCTTTCCTAAAATTTTTCCACTTCCTGAAATGTGCTCAATTTTATTTTTTTTCATTAAGTATTCAATTCCTTTGGAATTTATTTGAGCAACATTTCTACTTCTTTCAATAATTTTTTTGAAATCAAATTTTAGTTCTTTATGTGTAATTCCAAATTCATCAGAATGTTTAAAATAGTTATACACTTCTGCATTTTTGAGAAGTGCTTTTGTTGGAATACATCCCCAATTTAAACAAACTCCACCGAGTTTTTCTTTTTCTACAATAGCAGTTTTAAAACCAAGTTGAGATGATTTAATTGCGGCAACATAACCTCCCGGACCTCCTCCAATAACTAATATATCAAACTCTTTTTTGGACATTTTTTTTAAAATTTTCAAAAAATATATGAAAATGTTTAAGAAATTTTAGGTTTATATTCGTACACTTAAATTCCATAATAATAATACCACTTATATATAAATAAAAATCATAAAAAACTGGCAAACCAATTGCCAATAAAATAAAATCGTTATTTGGAAAGAACCAGTTGACGGGAAAAGTTTTGGTTTGTTTATTTTACCAAAAAATCCCGTTTCGGTTAAAAAGTGTTCACGTGACATGTAAAGTGGTTTACGGATAGTGTAAAGTCATTTATAGAAATTGTAAGAAAATGAACTTCTATAATATGGCAATTTCACTCAATAATTTCGTCCCGTTTCGG
>SXSO01000017.1 GCA_005792205.1 Bacteroidota bacterium
ATAAATAACTTTATCAAACTGCAAACCTTTCGATTTGTGAATTGTAGTAAGCATTATTCCACGTTTTGTTTCCATATTTTCTTGTTTTGGAAAAGTATCAGAAACACTAATAAAATCAATAACATCATATATATTTGAATTTTCTCCTAAATGATTTTGTGCTTCTTTATACACACTTAAAATTTTTTCTACAACCAATTTATATTCTTCACCATAGAGAATTGCAACAGGAAAAATATATGTATTAAACAATTCATCTATTTCTAAATTTTTGCTGCCATTTTTAAGAAATGTAAAATTTGAAAATGTTTCTAAAATTTTTGTTTTCAACTCGTCTTTTATTGTTTCATCATCTTTATGAAATTTTTTATCTGATGCCATTTCAAAAATTTGTTTATCATCATCTTTTGGAAAAAACATTGAAAACATTGATTCTTTTATATCATCAACATCATCACTAAAAATTCCAAGAAGAAATGTTAAAACATCATGCTTAATTTTTTTTGCTTCAATTAACGCAGTGGAAACAAATGGAATATTTTTTTTTACTAAAATTTTTGCTACTTCTGAAAGTTGTCTATTTGTTTTTCCAATCAAAGCAATTCGTGATTTTTTATTTTGACACCACAATTTTTCAATAAAATCACACGCATATAAAATATTTTTTTTCTCCTGTGTTACAAAAACTTTTACCTTATCACCTGTTTTTTCTGAATTACTTCTTAAAGTTTTAATTTCTTCTTTTGATTTTTCATCTGAACTTTGGGAAATAAAAAATTCTTTTGCATAATTTAAAATTTCATTTGTGCTTCTGTAATTATCTCCTAAAATAAATTGTTTTGAGTTTTGAAACAACTCAAAATTTTGTACCGAACCTCCTTGAAAACCAAATATAGATTGCTTCTTATCGCCAACTGCAAAAAAAATTTTTCCTGATTTTAAAGCAATAATTGCTTCTAAATTATTCACATCTTGAAGTTCATCAACTAATACATAGTCATAAATTTTACGATTTTCTAATTTTAAAAATTCCAATAACAAATCAGCATAATCGTATCCATAATTAGATTTTACTTTTTCATATTCAAAAAATATTTCAACAAAATATTTTGCAAAAAAATCAATCTCTTTTTTTGTGTAATTGCTAAACTTTTCAAGGTTTTGTTGAAGTTCTTTTAAATCAATTTCTTCGGGAAGTATAAAATAATTTTTTAGATATGTTATTGTCTTTATTATTTTAGGAATAAATTCTTTAATAAAATAATCATCTCCATAAAAAAACATTTCTTTTGATTTCACGAATTTATAAATCCAAAAGTTCATCAAATTTTCTGAAACAATTTTTTTTTCGAGAATTTCTTTTTTTGCATAAGAATGAAATGTAAAAATATTTATATCGTTTTTTCCCACATTTAAGTTTTCCTCTTTTATCATCTTTAAAATTCGCTCAAACATCTCATCTCTTGCTTTATCTGTAAATGTGAGACAAAGTATGTTTTTTGCTTCAACATTATTTTTTAATAACGAAATATATTTTTGTGAAAGTAAAAATGTTTTTCCAGTTCCAGGATTTGCAGTTACAAGTGTATTTCCAGTATGTTTTAAAATTGCTTGTTGTGTTGTATTTGATTGCATATAATTTTTTTTAAAATATAGTTTTTTTGAGAAACCTCAAATTACAATATTTAATTACCCATCTACTTTTCTTTTTTTATATTTGAAAAATTTTTTTAGCCAATTTTTATGAACATAAAATATCTTATTATTTCTCTTTCTATTATCACATTTTTAGTATTTACTTTTTTCACAAATTCTTTTAAAGAGCACTCTACTTTAATTTTATTCAATGGAAAAATTTATTCAGCAGATGAAAATAATTCAACTTATGAAGCTGTTGCAATTGAAGGAAATAAAATTATTGGAGTTGGAACAAGTGAGTTTATTTTAAAACATTTTGAAAGCAAAAATAAAATCGATTTAAAAAATAAAACAGTTTTTCCCGGATTTATAGATGCTCACGCACATGTTTCGGGAATTGGAAAATCATTTTTGGAATTGAATTTAGTTAGCACAAATTCAAAAGAAGAAATTGTAAATCTTGTAAAACAAAAAATTGAATCAAAAAATGATGAATGGATATTTGGAAGAGGATGGGATCAAAATGATTGGGATGATAAAAATTTCCCAACTAAAAATATTTTAAATGAAATTTCTAATACACATTTTATTGTGTTATATAGAATAGATGGACATGCAATGTGGGTAAATAGCAAAGTTTTAGAAGTGGCAAATATCACAAAAGAAACAGTTGAAATTGATGGTGGAAAAATTGTGCGAGATGAGTTTGGAGAACCAACGGGAATTTTAATTGATAATGCAATGCAATTAGTTGAAAATATAATTCCTAAAAATATTGAAACTCGTTACACAGAAATTTTTCTTGGAATAAGTAAATGCATTGAAAATGGTTTGACTGAAATCCATGATATGGGAATTGATGTAAATACAATTTCTGTATATGCAGAACTTGCACAACAAAATCAACTTCCAATTAGAATATATGGAGCAATTGATGGAAACGATACAATTATTTTTAAATTTATATCTAAACCAATAATAAACTTTAACAACTTCACATTGAGAGCAACAAAATTTTCAGCAGATGGTGCATTAGGTTCAAGAGGTGCTGCTCTAAATGAACCATATTCTGATGATAAAAAAAATACAGGAATACTCAATTTTTCCGATGTCACAAAACAACAAATGAAAACATATTTTGAAAATGGATTTCAAATTTGTACACATGCAATTGGAGATAGAGCAAATAAGGAAGTGTTGGATTATTATGAAAAAATTTTGGATAAAAAAACAAACTCTCGTTTAAGAATTGAACACGCACAAGTTTTAAGAAAAGAAGATATTGTGCGATTCAAAATACTTGGAATAATTCCAAGTATGCAACCAACACACGCAACATCAGATATGTATTGGGCAGAAAATAGATTGGGAAATGAAAGAATAAAATATGCTTATGCGTGGAAAGATATTTTAAATTCACATTCAATTATTGCTTCTGGAAGTGATGCTCCAGTAGAAAATGTAAATCCAATTCTTGGATTTTATGCAGCAATCACAAGAGCAGATAAATTTAATTATCCAGAAAGTGGTTGGTATGGAAATCAAAAAATGACACGAACTGAAGCACTTAAATCATTTACAATTTGGGCGGCATATTCAGCATTTGAAGAAAGTTGGAAAGGTACAATTGGAAAAGGAAAAATTGCGGACTTTACAATTCTTTCAAAAGATATTATGCAAATTCATGAGAAAGAAATTCTCTCTACAGAAGTTGAAATGACAATTGTAGATGGAAAAGTAATTTACAATAAAAGTGAAATGAATAATAAATGAAAAAAAGTTTTTTTGAAATTGAACAAAAGTGGAATCAAAAATGGACAAACGAAAAAACTTATAAATTTGATTTAAACAACTTTGAAAAAAAATTATATTGTCTTGTAATGTTTTTGTATCCTTCTGCCTCAAAACTTCACATTGGACATTGGTTCAACTATGCTCCAACAGATAGTTGGGCAAGATACAAACGAATGAAAGGATACAATGTTTTTGAACCAATTGGATATGATGCGTTTGGACTTCCCGCAGAAAATTATGCAATCAAAACACAAGTTCATCCAAATGATTCTACTTCTCAAAATGTAAATGAAATTCGCGAACAACTAAAATCAATTGGAGCAATGTATGATTTTGATTTTGAAGTAAATACTTCACAGCCAAATTATTACAAATGGACTCAATGGATTTTCTTACAATTTTTTAAAAATGGACTTGCATATCGCACAAATGCTCCTGTAAATTGGTGTCCAAAAGATCAAACTGTTTTAGCGAATGAACAAGTTGTAGATGGAAAATGTGAAAGATGTGGAACTGATATAGTGAGAGAAAATAGAACTCAATGGTTTTTTAAGATCACAAAATATGCTGATGAATTGCTTGAAAAACTTGATGAAATTGATTGGCCAGAAAAAACCAAAACAATGCAAAGAAATTGGATTGGGAAAAGTAGTGGAATTGAAATTGAATTTCAAATTGAAAACTCAGAAAAGAAATTCAAAGTTTTTACAACTCGTTCCGATACTTTATTTGGAGTTACTTATGTTGTTCTTGCTCCTGAATGCGAACTTGTTTTAGAACTTGCAAAAGAAGAAACAAAATCAAAAATTTTAAATTACATTGAACAAACAAAAAAAGAATCTGAAATTGAACGACTATCAACCGAAAAAGAAAAAACAGGAATTTTTACTGGTTCATTTGCAATTCATCCATTTACTAATAAAAAAATTCCAATTTGGATTTCTGATTATGTTTTGGTTTCATACGGAACTGGTGCTGTAATGGGAGTTCCTGCTCACGACGAAA
>SXSO01000139.1 GCA_005792205.1 Bacteroidota bacterium
TATCCATTTCAGCATTTTTATTTTTTTTAGATGCAATTTCAAATTTTTCTTTTGCAACTTCTTTCATTTTGATCCCAATTTTTAAATTCACTTCTCCAAGTGCTAAAATTGCGTCTAAAAAATTTGGATCAACTTTTAAAATATTTTCAAATTGGATTTCTGCTTCACCAAGTTTTTCCGCTTTGATGAGAAGTACTCCATGATTTAATGCATAAATTACATTTGTTGGATCTTTTTTAAGTAATGCTTCATACATTAAAATAACGGTTGCAGTATCTCCAAGTGCAAAATATGAACTAATTAAAATATCGTCAAATGTCTTTTTTGTGTCATCATCATATTTATTATAAACATTCCACTCTTTTGATTTCTCAATTATATTTTTCACTTCTTGATATTCAGATTTTGAATTTTCTCCACCTTTGATTGCTTCATTGAAATGTTCTCTTGCAATATCAAAAACTATTTCTGGAGATTTATGTTTTTCTAAAGCATTATAGAGAACAGATAATGCTTCTTGTTTTTGATTCAAACCAAAATACGCAATAGATAAGTTTCTATATGTAACTTCACTATCGGGATTTACAACTAATGATTTTTTAAAAAATTCAACAGCAGAAGTATAATCATTTTCCTCCATTTTTTTTGCTCCTGTATTTAATAAAAGAGCCCAAGTTTTTAAAACTAAATTATCAATTTCAGATTTATGTTTATTTAAAGTAGGTTTTGATTCATTTACAATAGATATAAATTCATCATATCTATTTTGTTCAACATAAATGTTTGCAAGCATAAAATAAGCAGTTTCGTTCTTTGGATTTTTTGAAAGTTCTTTTTTCAAATTTTCTTCTGCTCTTGGAAAATTTTTTTGCTGAATTGCAAGTTTTGCTCCTTCCATTTCTGGAGAAGCACAATCATTTCCAGAAAAAATAAAAAACAAAAAAAATGATATTAGAAAAATTAATTTAAAGTTTTTAGTGTTCATAAAGTTTAGTGTTTAAAAAACTATGGAAGCAAAACTGCACACGCAACAACAGTTGTCCAAAAACCATTTTTATGACCTTCTGATGATTGTGTGATATTATATGTTTTTAAAAATTGTCCCGACATTTTAAAAAGTTTTTCCCTTTCATCCCAAGCGATATTTGGATCAAAATCAATTCCTAAAGTTGTTGCCAACATCGTAGCAGCAAGATCTTCTGAATAGTCACCTGCTTTTTCATCAGTTTCTCCAAATGGATGATGTTCAGAAAGATATCCGTATTGTGAGGGATCAGAAGGTTGCGCAACTCCAATTGAAGATGCAATAAGGCGGTTTGGTTCGTTAGTTGCGTTTCTTGCCATCACAACATAAAGAATTTGTCCCGGTTGCAAAAACTTTAATCCTTCTTCAATTGTAATTCTTTTACAATTTGGTGGATAAATACTGGAAACAGTTACAAGATTATATTTTTCAATCTTTGCATCTCTTAACGCCAACTCAAATGATTGAAGATATTCTTTGTGTTTTCCAACACCTTTTGTGAAAAATACTTTCGTAGGTAAAAACATTTTTTATTTTATTTTGTTTAAAGTTTATGAAATTAGTTTTAAAAATTTTCGTTTTCCAACTTTGATAACAAATTCTTTTTTATTCGGGAAAAAATTTTGGTCAATGATTTTTTCTCCATCAATTGAAATTCCACCTTGTGAAAGAAGTCGTCTTGCTTCACTTTTTGATGATGTGAGATTTGTTTCAAGAAGTATTTCCAATATATTTTTATTAGTTAAACTCTCACAAAAATATTCTTCAATTATTTCAGGAATTTCTTTTCTCACAAAAATTGCATCAAAATTTTCTTCTTCTTTTAATCCAGTTGCTTCATCATAATATTGTTTGACA
Organism: Bacteroidota bacterium; assembly: GCA_005792205.1. Taxonomy (GTDB): domain Bacteria; phylum Bacteroidota; class Ignavibacteria; order UBA10030; family F1-140-MAGs086; genus F1-140-MAGs086. The sequence goes on from SXSO01000139.1 coordinate 1,883, forward strand.
ATTTGACGAGCAAGTTTTCGTTTTAAATTTCTTGGATTTGTATTAGAATTATCAAGTTCTAATTTTATTTTTTGAATTTCAATTTTATTTAAATCGGTTGTAAGCAAGAAGTAATCATAAATCAAATTATCGGGAATTGAAAGAATTTTTCCATACATATCTTTTGGAGAATCATCAATTCCAATATAATTGTTTAAAGATTTACTCATTTTATTTATTCCATCAGTTCCAACTAAAATTGGCATCGTGATGATAACTTGTGGCGTTTGACTATATGATATTTGAATATCTCTTCCAACAAGTAAATTAAATTTTTGATCAGTTCCTCCAAGTTCAATATCTGATTTAATAGAAACAGAATCCATCGCTTGTGCAAGTGGATAAAGAAATTCATGCATTGAAATTGGGGTTCCACTTTTAAATCGTTCAGTAAAATCGTCTCGTTCCAACATTCTTGCAATTGTATAGTTGCTTGCAAGTTTTATCACATCACTAAAATTCATTTTTTGTAACCAATCAGAATTATACAAGATTTGAGTTTTTTCTTTCAATAAAATTTTAGATGCTTGTTCAAAATATGATTTTCCATTTTGTTTTGTTTCTTCAAGTGTGAGTGGCGGACGAGTTTTATTTTTCCCCGAAGGATCTCCAATCATTCCAGTAAAATCTCCAATGATTAAAATTGCGTTGTGTCCTAAATCTTGAAATTGCCTTAACTTTCGCAAAACAACAGAATGTCCAAGATGTAGATCGGGACGAGATGGATCACATCCAAGTTTTATATTGAGTGGTATTTTTTTTTGAATTGAATTTTCAATTTTTTTAACAAGTTGATCTTCAGGAATTATTTCAACTGTTCCACTTTTTATTATATCTATCTGTTCGTTAAGTGATGGAAAATTCAATTTTTTTTCTTGTGTTTATTTCAAAAAAATTTTCTAATTTTTCTTTCAACTTCTCTTTTTTCAATTGATTCTCTTTTATCATAAAACTTTTTTCCACGGCAAATTCCAAGTTCAACTTTGATTCTGTTATTAAGTAAATAAATTCGCAAAGGGATTAAAGTAATTCCACTTTCGTCATTTTTTTTTCTAAGTTTAAAAATTTCTTTGTTGTTTAACAAAAGTTTTCTCTCCCTCAAAACATCGTGGTTATTTATATTTCCATTTTCAAAATGGCTTATGTGTAAATTTAAAACCCACACTTCTCCACTTTGAATTATTGCATAACTATCTTGAAAATTTGCTTTACCCAAACGAAGCGATTTTACTTCTGTTCCTTTTAAAACAATTCCACATTCAATTTTTTCAAGAATAAAGAAATCGTGGTTTGCACGACGATTGGTTGCAAGAGTTTTTTCTTTTGTGTTATCTGCTTTTATATTCAATTATTATTTTAAAAAAGCGAACCAAAAATACAAAAATAAAAATAAATTTTTACGAGTATTATTACAAAATTATTTTGATATTTTTGAAGAAATTATTTTGATATGAAAACTAAATTTATTTTGCTCTTCAATATTTTATTTTTTTCACTTTTAATATGTGGAGATAAAAAAGAAAACCCTGATGTTAAGATAAAAACAATTTTAAAAAAAACATCAATTTCACAGTGCAAAGATTTTTTTGTGGAGTTTAATTTTATCACAAAAGATGGAATTGAAA
>SXSO01000140.1 GCA_005792205.1 Bacteroidota bacterium
ATTTGTCCAAATCGTTATTTGGAGAATAGTTTGGAACGGAAAATTTTTCCGTTCTATTGTCCAAAAGTGGAAAAATTTTCCTATTTACTCAGTTTTACTATCCGTAAACCACTTTACATGTAATGTAAACGACTTTTCTCACATTCCCAAATACCGTAAAGCAAATCTCCATTTGCATCTAAATATTTATTGTCTAGAATTTGAAAATCGTATGGGTAAATTTTATTTTTTCTTAGAAGATTTTTTGCTTTAAATTCAAAACAGAAATCGCCAAAATCATAAGTAGCCATATCGTAATGGAGATAATCAGAAAAGGAAATAAAATTTTCGTTCCACTTCTCCTTTCCTTTCCCATAAGTCAAGAATTTATCCTTTAAAATGCTAACGGCGGCATTTTCATAACAAGTCAAATGAAAAAAATATTTTGGCTGAAAAATAAACTAATGCTCTGTAAATAAATCCACTTTTTCTTTTTCGCGCTCTTTTATTCTATATAAATTTTTTTCCAACCGTTCGCAAATAAAATCGTAATACTCTTTTATGATTTCAAAGCCGATGTATTTTCTTTCTTCCATCTTGCTCACTACCGCAACTTGTCCTGAACCAAGAAATGGGTCTAACACCACATCACTTTTTTCGCTTGAGTAGGCAAGAATTTTTTTTATGACTTCTGCTAGAAGTTTTGTCGGTGTTTTAATATCGCCATTCCAATATTCACGATTGATTGTCCATACATCTTCTTTATCTTTGTAGTGAAGCGAACTACCTTTCGAGAATAGGGAAAGAATTTTCTTTTTTTGTCGTCAAGGCAAACAAATAAGCAGTGATAGTGCGAAGTCACATACTTGCGAGAAGTAACAAGTCCGAATTGATATTTCCAAATCAAATGATTGACCGTAATAAAGTTTAACTCGTCAAGTGCGTTCAAAATGTCTTTCAAATAATTCCATCCTGAAAAAATGTACATACTTCCCGAATCTTTTAAAACTCGTTTTGCTTCCGACATCCAACTGTAAGTGAATTTCAAATATTCTTTTCCGTGAATTTCATTGTAACCATCAAGTACCCGTGAAGATTTTCTATTGTAGTTTTCTCGTTTTGCTTTGAAATCAATGGCGAATGGTGGATCAGTTATTACAATATCAGCTGTTTTTGATGGAATAATTTTCATTCCTTCAATGCAGTTCATATTGTATATTTTGTTGAATTCAAATTTCTGTGTCATTGTAAATAATTTTGTTAAATGTAAGTTTTTCCAATATACTTTTTCAGTTTTATATTTTTTAATTTAAAATTTTATACTCGCATTTATAATTAAAAAATTATCAATCCAACTTATTCATTGAATAAGTTGGATATTTAAAAAACTAATACAAATATAGAAACTCTATTTTTCAAATACAAGTGGTTTTTAAACTTTATTTCTCACCAAAAACAAAAATGGGACACAAAAAAAAATCGCCCAATTTTCAACGACGATAATAATAAACTTATTTCACCAAAATCATTTTTTTCATCTCAGAAAAATTATTTGTTGTCAATTTGTAGAAATAAATTCCACTATTTAAGTTTGTTGCATCAAAATCAATTTCGTAATATCCAACATTTTTATTTTCATTTACAAGTGTTTTTATTTCTCTTCCTAAAACATCAAACACTTTTAAATTTACAAAACCATTTTTTGCAGTTTCATATTTTATTTTTGTCTTCGGATTAAACGGGTTTGGATAATTTTGTTTTAAAGAAAATCTTTTCGGAAAAAAAATATCATCAACCGAGTTTGAAAATTTTAAATTTTTAAATGCTAAAATTCCTCCGTGAATATTTCCAATAAATAAATCTAAATCATTGTCAAAGTCATAATCAAAAAAAACTGGATCTGAAAGTGGAATTTTTATGTTTTCAAAACTATTTGTTATAAGTGAAAATTGTGCGTTGAAAATATTTCCAATGTTTTCGTAATAAAAAATATTTCCTGCAAAACTCCCAATAAATAAATCAAAATCTAAATCATCATCATAGTCAATAAAATTTGGTTTTGCAAATTCACCAACATTTATATTTTGATAATTTGTTGTTTCTAAAATTGGAATAAAATTAAATTTATTTCCAACATTTCTATAAAAAGCAATTTTTCCATTTTGTTTTCCAATAAATAAATCATAGTCCGAATCAAAATCAATATCCACAAAAAACGGAGATAAACTTTGTGAAGTTTGAATTGTATCAGTTGCAGTATTTGGTGTGAGAACGAAATTTTGATTTATATTTTTATAGAACTGAAGTTTTCCAGAAAAATTTCCAACAAATAAATCATAGTCCGAATCAAAATCAATATCTACAAAAAACGGATCGTAATCATAATTTCCACTTACATTTGAAAAATAATTTGAATCGTTTTCAAAAAAAATATGTCGTGGATTTCCATCAAGTGGAATATTTCCTTCATAAAATTTTATTCCCAAATCTGCACTTCCAATAATTAAATCTTTCGCAACACCATTATCTATTGAACAAAACGTGGGATGAGAATTTTTTCCAATATCAATAATATCTAAATAACTATTTGTAATTCTTTGAAATGAATATGAATTTGCGTTTCCAATATTTTCAAAAAAAGTAAAATTATTTTTTGAAACTCCTGGATGCAAAACTCCAACAAATAAATCATAGTCCGAATCGGAATCAATATCAACAAGTTTTGGCGAATTAAATCCAAATGAAACCATAGAATCATTTTGCGGAAAACCTGATGTGACAAAATGAAATGAGTCATCTATATTTTCAAAAAAATAAAGTCCACTTGAAAACAAATCACCATAAAATAAATCATTGTCAAAATCATTATCAATATTACAAAATTGAAATGATGCTGCACCGTGTTTTTTGTTTTCTAAATTTTTTCCACTTATTATTTGAATATTTTGCCAAAAGTTTGTAATAAATTGAAAATTGTAATTGAAATTATTTCCAATGTTTTTGTAAAAATTCAAAGTTCCTGATGCACTATTCACAGAAAAAAAATCTAGATCCAAATCGTTATCAATATCACAAAATGCAGGAATACTATTTGCTCCCGCAAAAATATTTTCTCCATTTGTATCAGTGATAGTTGAATCCACTATGATAAATAAAGGAGAAAAATGGGTTCCAATATTTTTATGAAATCTCACACCATTGTTTGAATCGTCAGTTAGAATATCTTTTAATCCATCATTGTCAATATCTAAAAAAAGAAACCACAAAGAAAATTTTGGAAATTGAAAATGAAATGTATCCAAAATAAAATTGGGAAAATTTGTGTTCCCAATATTTTTATAAAAATTAAAAGTTCCATCAAACTCCGATAAAAATAGATCCAAATCATTATCTCCATCACTATCAAAAAATTGAATGAGAGGATTATTTGTTCCACCATTGAAAGGAATTTGAATTTGATTTTCTCCTTTAAAACATTGAGTTATATTTGCGTTTTGAACGAATGGTTGCGAAAAAATTTTTTCAAAAGACAAAAATAAAATCAATGAAAAAAAAATTTTCATAAAGAACTAATCTTTTTTCTTTGGAGAAAATTTTGGTTTAGTTTTGACTTTCGTAGTTTGTTTGTTTTGTTTTGGAATAGGACGAATTTTTTTTAAAACAGAATCAGGAATACTGGCTTTAGGAACAAAATGTTGAACATAAATAAGTGGTGAAGCACCTTTAAGTGTTGAATCTTTTTCAAGTTCAGTTAATATGAAAAGTATATCAGTTCCTTTTGGATATTCAAGTAATACAGAACCGTCAAAAGAGTCATATTGAATAATAGTAGCATTAAATTTTTTTACCAAATAATTTTCAGCAGTATCAAGTGCAACTGGATGAACTAAATAAAACGAGAGCAGTTGTTCGTAATAATTTATTGTGTTCCCATTCCACGTACCAGTTAAAAGTTTTTTTCCTTTTACAAGTGTTCCTTGTGAATAGATTATTGAAAATTGTAAACAAAGTAAAATAAAAAATAATTTTTTCATATAACTTAACTTAATGTTTTGCCAAATATATTATTTTCTTTTTGAAATTTTTTTATGAAGTTTTTTAAAGCAATAATTATTTTGCTTTTTAAAAATTCGCTAACTTTACAAGCTTTTTTTCACAAAAATTTATTTATTATGACAAAGTTATTTTTATTTATTTTAATGTTTTCTACAATGTTAATATCAAAACCAAATGAAGATGAAAAATTTTCTGACTTTACAAGAAAATTTTTGGATTATTATTTTCAATCATCTCCCGTTTCTGCAACTTGGATTGGAGTTCATGATTACGATAGTGAAATTGATGATATTTCAATTGAGGCAATTGAACGTCAAACTGAAACTCTCAAAAGCTTTAGAGATGAACTTTCGCAAATTGACAAAACAAAACTCACTTCTACAAATTCAATTGATGCGAGAATACTTGAAGAATCAATCACTGAGTCAATTTTCTATAATGAAGAATTAAGAGAATACGAGTGGAATCCAATGTTGTATACAGGATTTATTGGAAACGCAATGATGACATTGATTACACAAGAGTTTGCTCCACTTGAAGAGAGATTGAAAAATGTTTTGGAACGAGCAAAAAAAATTTCGCAATTTCTTGAAAGTGCAAAATCAAATTTAAAAACTTGTTCTAAAATTCATGTTGAAACTGCAATTAAACAAAACGATGGAAACATTTCTATTTTTGAAGATGAAATTCCAAAAGTTGCTAAACTTGTTGGTGGTGATTTGCAAAATCAAATTGAAAATGAATGTAAAACCGCAATTCAATCATTGAATGATTTTGGAAAATTTTTACAAGAAAATATTCTTCCAAATGCAACAAAAGATTTTCGTTTGGGAAAAGAATTATTTGAAATAAAACTTATGCTAAATTTAAAATCCAACATTACTCCAAATGAAATTTTACTTCGTGCTGAAAATGAAAAAAAGAGAGTTCATAAAGAAATGTATGAAATTGCAAAAGGATTGTATGAAAAATATTATAATGAAGATGCTTCAAAAGTTGGAGATGAATTAAAAGTTATCAAAATGGTTTTGGATAAAATAGTTCTTGATCATTGTAAGAAAGAGGAAGTTATGGATAAAATAAAATCTATTATTCCATCAATTGAAAAATTTGTGAAAGAAAAAAATATTTTAACACTTGATGATTCGCAACCTCTTGTAATTCGCGAAACACCTGAATATCAAAGAGGAGTTTCAGTTGCTTCACTTGAAAGTCCTGGACCACTTGAAAAAAATCTTAAAACATTTTACAATGTAACTCCAATTCCAGATGAATGGACAGACGAACAAGTTGAATCATATCTTCGTGAATATAATAATTGGTCATTGGAAGATTTAAGCATTCATGAAGCAATTCCAGGACATTATGTTCAACTTTATTATTCAAATAGATTTCCATCAATTATTCGTACAATTTTTGGAAGTGGTTCAATGATTGAAGGTTGGGCAGTATATGCAGAAAAAATGATGATTGAAAGTGGTTACAAAGATAATGATCCAAGAATGAAAATGATAAATTTGAAATGGTACATCAGAGCAGTTTGCAATGCAATTATTGATCAAAAAATTCATTCAGGAAATATGACTGAAAATGAAGCAATGGAACTTATGATGAAAGAAGGTTTTCAAGAGGAAAGAGAAGCATCAGGAAAATGGAGAAGAGCATGTTTAACTTCAACTCAACTTTCTACATATTTTGTTGGGTATCAAGAGATATCTGATTTGCGAAATGATTACAAAAAACAAATGGGAAATAAATTTTCTCTAAAAAATTTTCATGAAACATTTTTAAGTTTTGGTTCTCCAAATGTAAAATATATTCGTGAAATAATGTTGAAATAGATTATTTTTTATTTTTTTTATTTAAATTGATAATTTCTTCTGCTGTTTCATATTTGAAAATGTCAGCAGAAGAAATTATTGAAACGTTAGTTCCTTTAAATTCTTTCGGTTGTGTAGTTAGAATTGGAAGTTTGCTTTCTAAACTTAGTGTAGCAATTAGAGTGTTGAAACTTCTTAGAGAATTCTCTCCATACATTTTTCCGTATACTTTTGCATTTTTAGAATTTAGTCCTAAAATTTTCATTGAAGACATTGCTTCTTGTGCAAAATAAAATTCGTTACTTTCTTTGCATATAGAAAAAATTTCAATTGCATTAAAAACTGTTGTGTAACAAAAAACTTTTTTTTGTGCTTCTCTTAAAATTGATTTTGAGTTTTTGTCGTGAAGAAGATGTTGTAAAATTATATCTGTATGAACTAAAACTTTATACATTATTTGAAAAGTTTTTGTGCTCTTTTGAAAAATGATTTATTATTGCTCAAACTTCCATCACTCAAAAGAAATTTTTCCACATTATATTTTTCTTCATATTGAGTTTTTGCAATTTTTTCTATTTCTTCTTCAGTTACATTTTTTTCAACCAAACTTTTGGAAAGTTTTACACTCAATATTTTTACGATAACTGTTGATTTTCCGTTAAAAATTTCTTTATATGAATTTGGAATTTTTAAAATTCTTTTTTCATCTATAATAGTTTGAAATTCAATCGATGATTTTTCTTTCATAAAATTATTTTGTGAAAACTTTCTCCATCAATTGATAGTTTGTTCTCGTCAATTTGAAAAAGATTTCCAATTGTTTTTCCAACATCAGCAAATGTTTGTCTTATTCCCAAATCGATTCCATTTTTTCCGTTTTTAGAGTACGAAATTATTGGAACATATTCACGAGAGTGATCAGTAGATGGTGTTGTAGGATCATTTCCATGATCTGCTGTTATGAAAAGAAAGTCGTTATCATTTAACGTCTCAATGATTTTTGGGATTTCTTTATCAAACTCTTCTAAGCATTTTGCAAATTCAATGATATTATTTCTGTGTCCATAAAGTTGATCAAAATCCACGAGGTTTGTAAATATAAATCCTTCACTAATTTTTTGTGATTGTGAAATTGTCTCACGAATTCCTTCCAAATTAGATTTGGTATGAATTGAATTTGAAATTCCACGATTGTTAAATAAATCTTCAATTTTTCCAATTCCAATTGTAGTGATTTTTTCTTCTTGTAAAATATCTAAAATTGTTTTTTTAGGAGGAGGAAGTGAAAAGTCCTTCCTATTTGTAGTTCTTGTAAAACTATTTTTTTCTCCAACAAAAGGTCTTGCTATAACTCTTCCAACTGCAAATTCATTGATGCAAATTTTTGTGCGAGTTATTTCACAAATTTCATAAAGTCGTGAAAGAGGAATGATATTTTCATGAGCAGCAATTTGAAAAACAGAATCTGCAGAAGTATAAATTATTGGAAAAGCGGTTTGCAAATGTTCTTTTCCAAATTCTTGAATTATTTCAGTTCCTGATGCTGCTTTATTGCCAAGAAATCCACCACACTTTGTTTCTTCCAAAAATTTATCTGTCAATTTTTTTGGAAAACCATTTTGTGTAAAATATGGAAAATCTTTTTCTGCAATTACACCGCTAATTTCCCAATGTCCAGTTGTTGAGTCCTTTCCTTTTGAAACTTCATTCATTTTTCCAAAGCAACCAATAGGAAAATTTTCTTTTGGAACATTGGTAATTTGTGTGATGTTTCCGATTCCAAGTTTTTGCAAATTTGGAATTTTTAAGTTGTAACTTTTTGCAACATTGCAAAGAGTGTTACTTCCACTATCTCCATAATTTATAGCATCAGGAAGTTCGCCAATGCCAACTCCATCTAAAACAATTAGAATAATTTTTCTTTTCACAAGAAAAATTATTTATGAAAGAAATTCTTTCTCATTACATTTGCAAATTTTTATTCTTTTTTCAGAAAATTTATACACATCAGAAACTTTATTTATTGAAACATACAAAGTTGGTTGTGTTATTTCTCCACATTTATTACATTTTCTTCCATCTTTTTGTGATGATTTTTCGGAAGTTGATTGTTGTTTAGCCATAATAATTTTAATTTATGTTTATTGATTTATTAAAAAAAACTTATGTTATTTTCTTTTGCAAATTCAAGTGCTTTGTAAGTATTTTCTATCAGTTGATTAAACTCAATTTTTTCATTTACCATCGAAACACCAAAACTCATAGTTGCTGAAATATGTTTTTTATTTACTTGAAAAATTTTGCTTGCAAATATACTTCTAATTTTTTCCAAAACAATTTGTGTTTGAGTATTTTCAAATTGTAATAGTGCAACTCCAAATAGTTTTTCGTTCATAAAATTTATATTTCCAATCAAATCGTATTTTTTTATATGATTTTTTATGATACTTAAAATTTCGTTTTCTAATTTGGAACTAAACATATTTCCAAATTCCTCTTCCAATTTTTTTCTTTTATCTAATTTGACTAATATAAAAGCAAAATTGTTATTGAAAGCAGAAGTTTTTTCCACTTCATTTTCAATTTGAAGTTGAAAAGATTTTTGATTTGAAATTTCATTTTCAAAACTGATTGATGTATAATTTTCAATAATATTTTTTGCAGTTTCATTTTTTACAAAAAGTGAAAAGATATTTATTATTGGTTCAATTTTTTTGATATCGTCTTTATGGAACTTAGAAGTTTCACTGTGAAGTACAATAATTGAAATAGCATTATTTTCAAAGTAAATTGGGATAATCAATATACTTCCAATTTTTTTTATACTTTCATTTTGTGTAAAAATATTTTTTCCTGATTTTGAAATATCTTCAATTAAAACAATATTTTTGTTTTCAATTACATTTTCCAAAAGAGAATCTTCTAAAACAAAAATAGCATTATTTTCAAAATATTTTTTTTTAAATTGAGTTTTTACAAACCAGTTTTTTTTAAATGAAAGATGTATTGCAAAATCAAAGTTTAAGAAATTATTTATTGTTTCAAATAGAATAATGTTTTTGTCTTTTGTTTCAATTAGCGATGAAATGGAATTTGCAATTTTGTTATTTGAAATAAGTTCGTGTTTATTTGAATAACTTTTTAAACTGGAGGTAAAAAATTTTGCAACATTTTGTAAAAGTTTTATACTTCTTTCTCCAAAAGCAGATTCTATTTGACTGTCAATTGCAATAATTCCAATTGGAAATTTAGATTCGTTTTCAAAAAAAATTGGAACTGCAAGAAATGATTTTATATTTTCTTTTTTATTGTAATATGAAATTAAATCAAGTTCTGCACTTGAATTTATAGTTGTTAAAATTTTTGCAATTCCTGTTTTTGCAATTTCGCTGAGTAAATCATTTCCCCAAGATATTTTTTCATTTAAAATAAAATTGATTGCATTTGTTTTTTTGCATTCCAAAATCAATTGTTCTTTTTCTTTATTTGACCAAAAAAATACAACCGTATGTGATTTTGTTGCGGTATGTATTATTTCCAAAAGAACTTCTATGAAAAAAGAAAATTCTTTTTTTGCATCATTAAAAATTTCATTATCAAATTTGAAGTGAAAAGAAAACTTTTCTATTTCAATTTCATTGTGTAGTTGCATTTGTTTTTGATAAAAAAATTATTGTAATTTCTTTTTTGCGAGCACAACTGCTCCAACGATTGCAACAAGAAGTAAAAATGAAGTTATTTCAAATGGAAGTAAATATTCTGAAAAAAGTAATTTTCCAATTGTTTCTGCTTTTCCAATTTCTATTGATTTTGGTGATAAGTTTTTGATTGTATTAGTTTGTGAATAAATAGTAAAAATAATTTGCGATAAAAAAACAATTGACAAAAAAACTCCAATTATTATTTTAGTTTTATTTTGTAAAATAGATTTTTCTCCAAGATTTAAAAGCATTATCACAAATAAGAATAAAACCATAATTGCTCCTGCATAAACTAAAACTTGAATTGATGCAATAAATTGTGCATTAAGTGTGAAATAAATAAACGAAAGGCAAATCATATTTGCAACAAGAGAAATTGCACTAATTACCACATTTTTTTTTGTGATTACAAATATAGCTGAAACTATTGTAAAAAATGAAAGCAAAGAAAAAATAATATATTCCATAGTTTCTATAAAAAGTTTGAATAAATTTACAAAAAAAAATAGGTAAAGAAAGACGGAATTTGTGAGAAAAATATATTGCAAATTAGTTATTAAAACGAAAATTGAGCCAACTTTAATTAATGATTTTGCAAACAAACTTAATACTAAATACAATAAATCATCAAGTGTTTATATATATAAAATTATGCTCCAATAAATAATCGTTGAGCATTTTTTTCTGGTAAATTTTTATCTAAAATTTTATGAGCAGATTTTCTCACATTATATTTTGCTCTTACAATTTGAAAGGAATATTCTGAGGAATCAAAAATTCCAAAACTTAAAAATGGATTGAAATCTCTTGGTTGTCCAATGCTTCCCGGATTTATCAAGTATTTATTTTTTTTATTTAAAAAAATTTTTTTTATATCATACTGTTTTGAATTTTCTTCCACAGAAAAAAAACCTTGTGTAGGATTTTGTATAAAAACATATGGAATATGTGTGTGTCCAAAAAAACAAATCTTGTGATGAAAAAATTTAAAATTTACAGTTGCTTCGTGATGAGTTAAAATATAATGCCACTTCTTAAATTCTTTTGGAGATGAATGAACAAATAGAAAATCATTGTATTCAACTTTATATGGAAGTTTTTTTAAAAAATTTTTGCTTTGCTTATTTAAATTATCTATAGTCCAATTTAACGAAGTCAAAGCAATTGAATTAAAATGGTTTTCCTCATGTTCTGAACTTAAACTTGCTTCATCATGGTTTCCAAGAATTATTTGATCGCAATATTTTTTTACAATTTCCAAACACTCGTTTGGATTTGCTCCATATCCTATAATATCTCCAAGACAAATAATTTTTTCAATCGAAAATGATTCTATTATTTCAATTGCCTTTTCGAGAGATTCTAAATTACTGTGAATGTCTGATATAATTGCAAATTTCATATTAATAAATTTATTGTTCTAAAATACAAATAATTCCACATAAATTTTCCTAATTTTTTTTTATTTTTCATAATAAATTTTGTGATTATGATAAACACTCCAACACAATATACTCCGCAAAAAGATATCTTAGTTGAAGATGAAGTTTTGACACAAGCACCGTCAAAAGTCATTTTATTTAACGATGATACTCATACTTTTGATGAAGTGATTGGACAGTTGATTTTGGCGATTCACTGTAATTATGAAAAAGCAGAAGCAATTGCTTGGGAAGTTCATACAAAAGGTAAATCAATTGTATATAGTGGAGAAATGAATAAATGTTTAATTGTCAGTTCCGTATTAGAAGAAATTCAGTTACATACACAAATTGAAATTTAGATGACTTCACATGAAACAAGAAAAAGTTTTTTAGATTTTTTTAAATCAAAAAAACATACAATAGTTTATAGTTCTTCTGTAGTTCCTCAAGATGATCCAACTTTGCTTTTTACAAATGCGGGAATGAATCAATTTAAAGATGTTTTTCTTGGAATTGGAAAAAGAAATTATACAAGATGTGCTGATACTCAAAAATGTATTCGTGTGAGTGGAAAGCATAATGATTTGGAAGAAGTTGGA
>SXSO01000018.1 GCA_005792205.1 Bacteroidota bacterium
CGTGGAATTTCCCACTTGCAATTTTAGTTGGAATGACAACTGCGGCAATTGTGTGTGGAAATACAGTTGTTTTAAAACCATCTTCTGATTCACCGCGAATTGGTTATGCATTTATGGAAGTTATGGAAGAAATAAAATTGCCAAAAGGTGTAATAAATTTTTTTACTGGTTCAGGTGGAGAAGTTGGAGACACATTGGTGAAACATCCAAAGACAAGATTTGTGTCATTTACTGGTTCAATGGAAGTAGGAATTCATATAAATGAAGAAGCATCCAAAGTTCAAGAAGGACAAATTTGGTTGAAACGAGTTGTTGCTGAAATGGGAGGAAAAGATTGTATTGTTATAGAAAACGATGCAAATATTGATGAGGCAGTTGCTGGAGTTGTTGCTTCTGCATTTGGTTTTCAAGGACAAAAATGTTCAGCTTGTTCTCGTGTGATTGTAAATGAAAAAATTTATGATAAAGTTGTTCAAAAGTTAGTTGAGAAAGCAAAAACAATTTCTGTTGGAAATCCAGTTGAACTTAAAAATTATATGGGACCACTTATCAACAAAAAATCTTTGGAAAATGCTTTGAAGTATATTCAAAAAGCAGTTGAGGAAGGTGGAAAAATTTTTCTTGGTGGAAATAAAATTGAAAGCAATGGAAATTTTCTTGAACCAACAATTATTTCAAATGTGAAACCAAACGACACAATTGCACATGAAGAAATTTTTGCTCCTGTACTAGCAGTGATTAAATCAAAAAATTTTGAAGATGCTTTAAAAATTGCAAACAACACAAAATATGGACTTACTGGTTCAATTTACACAAAAAACAAAACTAAATTAAAAATTGCTGCTCAAAGTTTTTTTGTAGGAAATCTTTATTTCAATCGTAAATGTACTGGAGCTTTTGTTGGAGTTCATCCATTTGGTGGATTCAATATGAGTGGAACCGATTCAAAAGCAGGAGGAAGAGATTATTTACTTCTTTTCCTTCAAGCAAAATTGATGTCAGAAAAAATATAATTTATTTTGTTAAAGCATCTCTGTTTTACTATACAGAGATGCTTTACTTTGTGATACGCAATAAATATTTTTAACATTAACTTTTATATATTCAACAAACTTTTTTAGATGGAAGAAAACTTAGAAGACATAAATATTCTCATAAAACGGCGAAAAGAAGAACTTCATGAATTGCAACAAATGGGAATTAATCCTTATCCGTATGAATTTAATGTAACGCATTATTCAATTGATATAATTCAAAACTTTAAGGAAGAAGAAAAAATTGATGTTTCTATTGCTGGAAGAATTATGGCAATTCGTAGAATGGGAAAAGCATCGTTTTGTCACATTCAAGATTCAAAAGGAAGAATCCAAATCTATTTAAAAAAAGATGAAATTGGAAATATATATGATGCTTTTAAGTTGATGGATATTGGTGATTTAATTGGTGTAAAAGGATTTATATTTAAAACTAAAACAGGAGAAATTAGTGTTCATATAAATCATTTAGAATTGCTTTCAAAATCTCTTCGTCCACTTCCAGTTGTGAAAGAAATAAAAGATGAAAAAGGAAACATACATACATTCGATTCATTTGAAGATAAAGAACTTCGTTATCGTCAAAGATATGTAGATTTAATTGTAAATACCGAAGTGAAAGAAGTTTTTTTAAAGCGAACTAAAATCATAAAATCAATTAGAAATTTTCTTGACAATTTAAATATTGTTGAAGTTGAAACACCAATTCTTCAACCACTTTATGGAGGAGCATTTGCTCGTCCATTTCAAACTCATCACAATTCCCTAAATATGGAATTGTATTTGCGAATTGCTGACGAACTTTATTTGAAACGACTTCTTGTTGGTGGATTTGATGGTGTTTATGAAATCTCAAAAGATTTTAGAAACGAAGGAATGGATAGAAATCATAATCCAGAATTTACAATGATGGAAGTTTATGTTGCCTACAAAGATTACAATTGGATGATGAAAATTGTGGAAGAAATGTTTCAAAAAATTGCAATGGAAATAAATAATTCATTAGAATTAATTGTAGATGACAAAAAAATAAATTTTTGTTCACCGTGGGAAAAAATTTCTATACTTGATTCAATTGAAAAATTTACAGGAAAAAGTTTGCAAAATAAAAATGAAACTGAAATTCGTCAAATAGTTAAAGAATTAAACATTGAAATTTCTGAAAGTGATTCAATTGGAACAATTATTGACACAATTTTTTCTGAAAAAGTTGAGCATAATTTAATTCAACCTACATTTATTATTGATTATCCAGTTGAAATGTCACCACTTGCAAAACGACATAGAACAAATACAAATCTTGTTGAAAGATTTGAATTGTTTATAAATGGACAAGAAGTTTGCAATTCTTTTTCTGAATTAAATGATCCAATTGATCAAAGGAAACGTTTTGAAGAACAGATGAAAGCAAAAGAAAAAGGAGATGCTGAAGCACAAGTTTTAGATGAAGATTTTCTTCGTGCAATTGAATATGGAATGCCACCAGCAGCAGGACTTGGAGTTGGAATTGATCGTCTTACAATGTTGCTTACAAATCAACATTCAATTCGCGATGTAATTTTCTTTCCACATATGAGAAAAGAACATTGATGAAAATTTCAATTATTATTCCAACACTAAATGAAGAAAAATTATTAGAACAAACACTGTTGCAATTTGATGATGAGTTTAAAAAAAATAATAATATTGAATTAATTGTAAGCGATGGTGGAAGCAAAGATAAAACGATTGAAATTGCAAAAAAATATGCTGATAAAGTTGTTTTACATGAAACTAATAAAAAACAGAATATTTCTGTTGGAAGAAATTTTGGGGCAAAACATTCAAATGGTGAATTGCTTATTTTTTTTAATGCAGATACATTGATAAAAAACAAAGAAAAATTTATTGAATCAGTGAAAACTGAATTTGAAAAAAAAAATATTGTTGGAATTACTTGTTCAGTATTTGTTTATCAAAATGAATCTATATTTTTTGATAATTTAATTCATTCAATATTAAACTATTATTTTTATTTTCTTAACCTAATTGGAATTGGAATGGGAAGAGGTGAGTGTAATATTGTGAGAAAAGAAATGTTTATTTTGCTTAATGGATATAATGAAAAAATTTATGCGGGAGAGGATTACGATTTTTTTTTTCGCTTAAGAAAGTATGGAAAAATTTTTTTTTTGTTGAACGAAACTGTCTATGAATCACCTCGTAGATATAGAAAATATGGTTATTTAAAAATTTTGTTTTTATGGTTTTTTAATGCCGTTTCAGTTTCAATTTTTAAAAAATCATATTCAAATAATTGGGATGCAATAAGATGAATTTATTATATTTTAAAAAAAAATAAAGTTAAAAAAATTATGACAAAAAAAATTTCAGTATTTACTGCTACATTTTTAGTAATTATTTCAATTGCTATTGGAGCATTTATTCAAAAAGTCGTTTCTGCTGATAATATATATCAACAGATAAAGAAATTCACTGATGTCTTGAATAACGCAGAAAAAAACTATGTAGATACTGTTGATACAGGAAAACTTGTGGAAGCAGCAATAAATGGAGTGCTTACACAACTTGATCCTCATTCGGTTTATATTCCAGTATCTCAAATGCAAAAAGTTACTGAAGATTTTCAAGGTTCATTTGAGGGAATTGGTGTTGAGTTTGATATTTTAAATGACACATTAACTATTATTTCTCCAATTCCAGGAGGTCCAAGTGAAGCACTTGG
Source organism: Bacteroidota bacterium (assembly GCA_005792205.1). Lineage (GTDB taxonomy): Bacteria > Bacteroidota > Ignavibacteria > UBA10030 > F1-140-MAGs086 > F1-140-MAGs086. Next base: position 3,760 of record SXSO01000018.1, read on the forward strand.
AATTTTAGCTGGAGATAAAGTTACAGAAATAAATGACACAAATGCTGTAGGAATTAAACGTGAAGATGTTCCCAAAAAACTTCGTGGAAAAAAGGGAACCAAAGTTAAAATTGAAATTTTAAGAACAGGAGAAAAACTTGTGTTTGAAATAATACGAGATAAAATTCCAATTTATACAGTTGATGTTTCATATATGATAGACAATGAAACTGGATATATTAGTGTGAATCGTTTTGCTGCTACAACTTATGGTGAATTTTCAGAAGCAATGAAAAAATTAAAATCATTTGGAATGAAAAAATTACTTCTTGACTTACGAAATAATCCGGGAGGTTATCTTGATCAAGCAGTTAGAATGGTTGAAGAATTTCTTCCAAATAATAAAAAAATAGTTTATACAAAAAGTAGAGGCGATTTATTTAATGAAAATTATACTTCAACAAGAGATGGAGAATATAAAGATATTACTGTGGTGGTTTTAGTAAATCAAGGAAGCGCTTCCGCAAGTGAAATTGTTTCTGGAGCAATTCAAGATTGTGATAGAGGTATTATTGTTGGTGAAACAACTTTTGGGAAAGGATTAGTTCAAAGACAATTTCCTTTGAGTGATGGTTCTGCATATCGCCTTACGATTGCTCGTTATTATACACCATCTGGAAGATTGATTCAAAGACCGTATGATAAAGGAATTGATGAATATAGAAAAGAAGTTAGCGAAAGAGATGAAGAAGAAGGTGATAATTTATATCATAAAATTGACGGTGATTCAACTCGTCCAAAATTTAAAACTAATTCTGGAAGAACAGTTTATGGAGGTGGAGGAATTACACCAGATTATATTGTGAAATCTGAAAAGCTTCAAAAATACACTGTAAATTTAAGACGAAACAATTTATTTATTGAATATGCAAATCGTTATATGGATAAATCTGGAAATGAGTTAAGAAATCATTTTTCAAAAAAAAATGTTGAAGAATTTAAAAAGGAATTCGTTTTAACAACTATTATGATGGATGAATTTTTAGAACTTGCAAAATCAAAAAAAATTGATTTTAATAGTGAAGAATTTATGAAAGATGAAAACTATATAAAAGCATATATCAAAGCCCAAATTGGACGAAATATATTTGGAAATGAAGGTTATTATCCAATTTTACTTCAAGAGGATAATCAATTTGTAAAAGCAATTTCGCTTTTCAAAGAGGCAGAAAATTTGAGTAAGTTTTAATGAAACATTTTTTTATTTATGTTATTTTATTTTGTTGTTTGAATGAATTATTTTCACAAAATAAAAATATATTAGTAGATGGCGAAGATTTATTTTATAATGTGAGATATGGGTTTATTGATTTGGGAAGTATTAGAATGAAAACAAAAAAAGTTTTTGAAAATGGAAATTCATTTTATAAAACACAAG
>SXSO01000141.1 GCA_005792205.1 Bacteroidota bacterium
GAACTCCAATTTTTTCCACTATCTAATGAATAGTGAGAAAAAATTCCAGGAGAAAATCCGAGATGAAGTAAAATAAAAACTCCATTTTCGTCAATAGTAATTGCAGGATCACCACGATGAAAATTGATTGGTGCTCCTTTACAAGTATCACTTCCGTTCCAACTTTCTCCAAAATTTGTTGAAATATAAATACCTTCACTGATAAATCCTGTATTCAAATTTATTGTGTTTGCAGAAAGAAAATATATTGAATCATTTTTTGGATGCTTTACAACAAATGGTTCAGTTTGAGTTGCAAAACTTGGAAAAATTCTAACTTGTGAAAATAAATTTGCAGATAAAAAAAATAAAAATAAAATTTTAAATATCATAAGAAAGAGTTATTGAAAAGAAAAAATTTCTTGGTTCACCAACTTCATAATATTCTTTTTTATTTGAATTAATATTGATAAATGCTGCATAATTTTTATTGAAAATATTATTTATTCCAAGTGATGAAATAATATTGAAATCATAAAAGGAAAAATTGATTCCACAATTTATATCCAATAAACTATATGAATCAGAAGTTTCTGTATTCTCATCATTTACATACATTTTTGAAATAAAATTGTAGTTTGTTTTTCCAAACAAAGAAATTTTTTCAAAACTTTTTTGATACGAAAGAGATAAAACAAAATTATGTTTTGGAACATTTGGAACAACATTATTTTTAAAATTTAAAATATCAATTGAAACTAAGTTTTCATCAATAATTTCCGATATATAATTGATATACTTAAAATTTGAAAATGTATAAGATGACTTCAAATTTATTTTTTCATATTCCAAGTTTGTTCCAATTTCAATTCCATTTCTATTTGTTTTTGCAGAGTTTCTAAAATATGTTTCGTTTCCAATTGTGAAAGGAACGATTTCGTTATCTACAATTATATTAAAAAATGTTGCTTCAAAATAATTTGATTTAATTCCAACTTCAAAGTTTTTAGATTGTTGTGATTTCAAATCTGGATTTATTGTGAGAAATGGACTTGAAGTTAAAAAATTATTTTCTAATTCATTGAATGCAGGGGTATCAAACCCAAAACCAAATGAAGAAAAAAATGAAATAGAATTAATTGGTTTAAAATTTAAAGCAATTTTTGGAGTAAATTGTTGAAATTTTTTTTGAGAGTTTGTAGATGAAAGTTGTTGATTTTTTCTTTCAAAAAAAACATTGTCTAATCTTCCTGTAAAAAGTAAATCCAATTTTTCTTCAATCAAATTAAAATTATTTTGTATATAAAAACCAATGTTTCCAATAGTTTCATAAGATAATGATTTCAAATTATCACCTTTTAGTCCAGAAAAATTTTCATATTCTTCAATTGGTCCAAATTGATAAAATACATCACCTCCAAAAGCAAATTCGTTTTCGTTTTTAAATAAATTTTCTTTACTTGTAAATTGAAAATTTCCACCAAAACCATTTCGTATAAATATTCTATAACTTTTTGCAATTCGTTCAAAATACTTTGCCGTAAAATATGAAGTAAAATTTATCTGATTATTTTTTTCTTCGTCCATAAATATATTTGTAGAAATTGCAATTCGTCCTTTCTTTGTTGTTCTTTTTGTGTTTCTATCTAAATCAATTTGATTTGCTTGAAATGGATTTTCATCAAATTGTTCTTTTGTCAAACTTCCAGGAATCAAAATAAATCCATCTACAATGTTGATATAAAAATTTATTTTTGCAAATTCATTCAATTTATTTTCAAAACTAGAATTGAAAATTTTCCATTTATCTTTGCTGTGTTCTCGAAATCCATCATAAGAATTATGAGTAAAAGTGGTTAAAAATTTGTAATTATCGTTTTGAATTTTTAGTTGAATTCCATTGTTATTTAAATTGTAATTTCCAACTTCTCTAAAAATAGAAACAGAAGATTTTTCAAATGAAATATCATTTAAAAAATTTATCACACCTCCTGGAGCATTTGTATAAAGTGAAGAAGAGTTTCCTTTTGTGATTTCAATTTTTCCAATTGCGTGTAAATCAATTGCTTCAATTCGTGTTTGTCCATCTGGTTCAGATTCAGGAATTCCATCAAGTAAAATTCTAATTCCTCTAATTCCTGAATTAGAGCGGCTTCCAAATCCACGAATTGAAATTCTCATATCGTGATTTCCATATCTTGATTGAAGAAAAACTCCCGGAACATTTTTTAAAACATTATTAATAGAATTTTTTTTTTCAAACTGAAACTCTCTTTTTTCAATTCTATTTATGGAAAATGGAATGTCAATAATTTTTTTTTCAATTCGTGTTCCACTTATTACAAACTCCTCAATTTGAAAACTTTTTGTCGTGTCAATTTGGTTTTCTAAAAGTTCGCTTTGTGAAAATGAAATTGAAATAGAAAAAATTAAAGTAAAAAATAATTTCATTTTAAAAACTTTTGAAAAATATACAAGTTATTTTTTTACTTTTTTTTATCTTTAGTTCCAAATTTTTCAATGTCTTACTTAAAAACAGTTACACTTTTAATTTGGCTCATTGCAAATTCAATTTTATATCTATTGTTATTGTTGTTTGAAAGAAATTTATTTTTTTACAGATATATTTCTAAAATATTTGCTTTTGGAATTTTAAAAATTTCAGGAATGCAACTTAAATCTTTTGGACTTGAAAAAATTGATATTAAAAAAAAATATATCTTTATTGCAAATCATTCAAGTTATTTAGATATTCCATGTATGATGGTTTTAATTCCGCAAACATTTGGAATAATTTACAAAAGAGAGTTGCATTTTATTCCATTTTTTGGACTTGCATTAAAATATTCTCGTGCTCATATTCCAATTGAGAGAAAAAAAAATATGTCAGCGATGCAAAGTTTGGAAATTGCAGCAGAAAAAATTAGAAATGGAAATTCAATTTTACTTTTTGCAGAAGGTACAAGATCACTTGATGGAAATCTTCAAAAATTTAAAAGAGGTCCATTTTATCTTGCTTTGAAAAGTGGAGTTGAAGTAGTTCCAGTTACAATAAATGGAACATTTAGAATTTTTCCAAAAAATTCTTTGAAAGTAAATTCGGGAATTGTAGAAGTTATTTTTGATTCTCCAATTAAAATGGAAATGCAAAATAAAAACGATGAAATGAAATTGATGGAATTGGTAAAAAATTCAATTGAAAAAAATTATAAACTATATGGTAACTAAAAACGAAGTTGATAAAATTGCACTTCTTTCTCGTCTTGAATTTAAAGAAGAGGAGAAAGAAATTATTACACAAAAGTTTAATAGTGTAATTGAAACAATGAAAAAATTGGATGAACTTGACACTCAAAATGTTGAACCATTGACACATGTTCTTCCAATGAAAAATATATTTCGCGAAGATGAAAAAGTAGATAGTTCTTTGCGAGAAGAAATTTTAAAAAATGCTCCAAAATCAAGTGAAAAACTTTTCAAAGTTCCAAAAGTAATAAATCAAAATGAGTGAGAAAATAATTGGAATTATTCCATCTCGTTATTCATCCACTCGTTTATTGGCGAAACCATTGATAGATTTGTGCGGAAAAACAATGATTGAAAGAGTTTATGAAGGAGCAAAAAATTCAAAATTATTGATAAGATAATTGTTGCAACTGATGATGAAAGAATTGCAAATGTTGTAAAAAAAATTGGAGGAGATTTTGAAATGACTCCACCTTCAATTCAATCGGGAAGTGATAGAGTTGCATTTGTTTCAGAAAAATTTCCAAATGCTGAAATTGTTGTAAATATTCAAGGAGATGAACCACTTTTAAAAGGTGAACTTATAGATGAACTTGTTTTTCCAATGTTAAATGACAATTCAATTCAAGTTGCAACTCCAATAAAAAAAATAGAAATAACTGAAGAACTTTTTTCTCCAAACATTCCCAAAGTTATTGTAGATAAAGATTTTTTTGCAATTTATTTTTCACGATTTCCAATTCCATTTGTTGTAAAAAATTTTGATTCAAAAGAATTGCAAAAACATGTCACATATTATAAACATATTGGAATTTATGCGTTTAGAAATTCTGCACTAAAAAACTTTACTCAACTTCCAAAAACTGATTTGGAACAAATGGAAAGTTTAGAACAACTTCGTATGCTTTACAATGGATGGAAAATAAAAACAGTTTTAACAAATTACAATACATATTCAGTAGATACATATGCTGATGCTGATGTTGTAAGAGAAATTTTGAGAAATAAATTATTATAATGAATAATAAAAATCAAACAAAATATATTTTTGTTACGGGAGGTGTTGTTTCTTCACTTGGGAAAGGAGTTGCTTCTGCATCACTTGCGTTGATTTTAAAATGGCATGGTTTTAAAGTTGCAATTCAAAAATTTGATCCATATCTAAATGTAGATGCAGGAACTATGAATCCATTTCAACATGGTGAAGTTTTTGTCACAGATGACGGTGCCGAAACTGATTTAGATTTAGGTCATTATGAAAGATTTCTTGATATAAATATGAGTGTTTTGAATTGTACAACTACGGGACAAATATACAATGAAGTAATTCAAAAAGAACGAAATGGAAATTATCTTGGAGCAACAGTTCAAGTTATTCCTCACATAACTGATGCGATAAAAAATAAAATTTCTAGACTTTCTAAATCTGAAAATTATGATTTCATAATTACAGAAATCGGTGGAACTATTGGCGATATTGAAAGTTTGCCGTTTCTTGAAGCAATACGACAATTTACAATGGAAGTAGGAAAAAAAAATGCAATAAATATTCATGTAACGTTGGTTCCATTTTTAAAATTTGCGGGAGAGCTTAAAACAAAACCAACTCAACATAGCGTAAAAAATATGCAAGAACTTGGAATTCAACCAGATATTTTAATTTGTAGAAGTGAATGCAATTTGAGTTTGGATTTAAAGAAAAAAATTTCATTGTTTTGCAATATTGAAACAGAAGACGTAATTGGTGGATATGATGTTTTATCAAGTTATGAAGTTCCACTTGCGCTTTATGAAGAAAAAATTGTAGATAGAATATTAGAAAAATCAAACTTGAGTTCAAAAAAAATTTCCACAAAAGAAATATCCAATTGGAAAAAATTTATTTCAAACTTACATTCTGAAAAGAAAATAAAAATTGCAATTTGTGGAAAATATACATCAACTCCAGATGCTTACAAAAGTATTGTAGAAGCATTTGTTCATGCAGGAAGTGCAAATAAAATAAAAGTTGATTTAGTTTGGATTGATGCGGAAGATGTTGAAAAATATGGTCCAAAAAAGTATTTGGAAAATGTTTGTGGAATATTAATTCCAGGAGGTTTTGGCGAAAGAGGGATTGAAGGAAAAATTTTTGCAATTCAATATGCAAGAGAAAATAAAATTCCATTTCTTGGGATTTGTCTTGGGCTTCAAACTGCTGTAATTGAATTTGCAAGAAATGTTTGTAAATTAAAAAATGCAAATAGTAGTGAATTTAAAAATTCTCAATATAATGTTATACATTTAATTGATTCACAAAAAAAAATAAATTCAAAAGGTGGAACAATGCGACTTGGAAGCAGTGAAATAAAGATTGAAAAAAACTCACTTGCATATTCAATTTACAAATCGTCAAAAATTTTTGAACGACATAGACATAGATATGAAGTCAATAATAAGTTTAGAAAAATGTTTGCAATAAATGGATTAAAAATCAGTGGAGTTTATGAAAAAAATAATTTGGTTGAAATTATTGAACTTTTAAATCATCCGTTTTTTATTGCGGGACAATTTCATTGTGAGTTAAAAAGTAGAGCAATGAAACCACATCCATTATTTTTTGAATTTGTAAAAGCATCTCTTCAATTTGAAAAGAATAAAAAATAAGTTAAAACATCGTTGGAGGATTTTTATTTTTTTTGCATTTTTACCAATAAATTTTAAATAAATTATAAATTTTATGCGAAAATTGTATTGGGTTTTTAAAATTTTTGTTTCAATATTTTTTATCAATGTTGCTTTTTCAGGAGTTGATACTGCAAAAGTAAGTGGAAGATGGGATAGTACATCAACATGGAGCGATGGAACTATTCCAACAGAAAATGACAATGTTGTGATTTTACATAAACAAGGAACAACTGATATACAAATTACAATTCCTGAAGGATATATTGCAAAATGTAGAGATATTCAACTTAATGGAACAACTGGAAAGAGAATATTTTTTGATCCAGGTTCAAGCAATCTTTCTTCTGCTTTGGAAATTTATGGAACTCTAAATTGTGATACTGTAGGTATGGGTTCTACTATTATAGATAATTCTTCTGCAAGAAATTCAAAAATTATTTTCAAACGGCAAACAAGTGGTTCAATTTTTGGAAATAAATGGTTTGGCCCAACTACTGCTAATTTACGTGCAGAAATAGATGTTCCTTCAAATGTTGTAGCAGTTTGTGATACGCATTTTAAGGCACTTCGTTTGACTGTAAAAAAAGGTACGTTGGATATGACTAATCACGATTTACGACTTGACTCTTCATTTAATAAACCGGGACATTTGCTCATTGACAGTGGAGCATCAGTAATAAATATAAGAGGAATTTTTAGAACTGGAGGTAGTCCAGCAGATAGGTGTTCTACGCTTACAATTGCAGGAACTTTAGAAATTGATTCTACAATTGCAATGTATGTGATTCGCATGAAATCAACTGGTGTTTTAAGGACAAAAGCCACTAACTTATTAGGAGCTTCTCTTTCTACGTTTGATATTTCAAGTGCGAGTGCAAAAGGTTCTGTTATTGATTATGCAAAAAATGGAAACCAAAATATTTATGCGGGTACAGTTGGTGCAACATACAGTGGATTATCCATAAGTGGAAGTGGTGTAAAAAGTATTGGACTTCCAGTAACTGTAAATGATTCACTTATATTTTCAGGAAGTGCGACAGTTGCAGGAGCAATCACTCGTGGTTCAAATATGTGGCTTGTGTATTCAGGAACAACTCCAAAGACAACATCAACTGAATTGCTTACTACAACTGCAAAATTAAAAATCAATAACACACAAATGGTGACTTTGGATAAAAGTTTATCAAGTGTGTCAAATCTTTGGCTTCAGTTGGGAACTTTGAATACAAGTTTAAATTCGCTTACACTTAATTCAAGTGGAACACTCATAAGAACTCATGGAAAAATAATGGGAAATTTTACAATTCCAACTTCTACAACAATTTTTTATAACAACATTGATTCAATTGGAACATCATCTGAACTTCCATCTTCTATAAATATTTTGAAAGTTTCAACACCATCTTCTTTAACACTCACAAATAATTTGACAGTTACAGGAGTTTGTTCTCTTTTAACTGGAAGATTAAAACCACAAAATTTTTCTCTTACAATTGCAAGTTCAGCGAATGCAGTTTCAACAGGAGGATATGTTGATGGAAATTTAAAAGTAGATGTTGGAACAACTGGTATTAAAAATTTTCCAATTGGAACACTTACAAGTTTTCTTCCTGTAACAATTGATTTTACTTCTTTGAATGGAACAGGAACAGTTACTGCAAAAACAATAAAAGCAGATTATCCATCTGTTCAATTTCCAGATAGTACGGTGAAAAGTTATTGGAATTTTATACAAAGTGGAATTACAAATTTTTCTGCTAATATGGGTTTTACTTATAATGAAAATGAATTATTTTTTGGTGTAGATGAAAATTTATTGATACTAGGAAAATGGGATGGTTCATCTTGGAACTTTCCAAATGTTCAAAATAGAGATCCAATTACAAACAAAATAACAGTTTCAAATGTAAATTCTTTTTCTGATTTTATAATTGGAAAAAATTATCAGACATTTCTTGGAGCACCAAATGCAAAGATAAATGGAGTTGTTTTTAATGATTACGATGCTGATGGTTTTTTTGATGTTGGAGAAAATGGTCTTCAAAATTGGAAAATTATTGCAAATGGTTTATATGCAACTGATACTTCATTTACAAATGCAAATGGAGAATATCAACTCAATAATTTATATGCAGGTTCATATAATGTTTTTCAAGAAGTGATGCCAAGTTGGACACAATCATATCCTGTTGGAAATCACAATGTTATGCTTCAAATGAATACTGATACAATGGGAATAGATTTTGGAAACTATAAACCCGGTTCAGCAAGTGGAAATACTTTTGATGATTACAATGGAAATGGAATTAAAGATTTAAATGAACTTTCAATTTCAAATTGGAAAATCAATATTAGTGGAACAACTCATACGGGAGCAACTTTTATAGATTCTGCTTTTACTGATGCAAATGGAGATTATATTTTTTCTAATATTCCTATTGGAAATTACAATTTAACTCAACAATTTCAAAGTGGATGGTTTCAAACATTTCCTCAAGGAATTGGAATTTATTCTATCAATATGAGAAGTGATGAAAATATAGTTGATAGAGATTTTGGAAATTTTAAACTTGTAGCAGTTTCAGGAAATGTTTTTGAAGATATAAATGGAAATGGAATTCACGATATTGAAGATATTGGAATTCAAAACTGGAAGTTGAAGATAGATGGAATGACAGCATTAAATACTATTGTTAAAGATTCTATTTTTACTGACGCAAATGGAAATTATATTTTTAACAATGTGAAAGGTGGAACTTATACAATTAGTGAAAATGTTCAAAATGATTGGGTTCAAACATTTCCAAATCCACAAACATATTCCATAACTACAAGTAGTGGTATAAACATAGGTGGAAACGATTTTGGAAATTTCAAAAAAGGAATTATTTCAGGAACAAAATTCAATGATATAA
>SXSO01000142.1 GCA_005792205.1 Bacteroidota bacterium
AATATTCCTCCTCATAATTTAGGAGAAATTATTGATGGACTTGTTGCAATTATTGATAATCCGGAAATTGGCGAAGAAAAAATCTTAAAGTATATAAAAGCACCAGATTTTCCAACAGGTGGTATCATCTACGGTTATCAAGGAGTAAAAGATGCATATCTTACTGGTCGTGGAAAAATAAAAATTCGTGCAAAAGTAAATATTGAAACTGATAAAAACGAAAAACAAAAAATCATTGTAACAGAACTTCCATATCAAGTCAATAAACTTACATTAATTGAAAATATCGCTGGACTTGTAAATGCAAAAAAACTTGAAGGAATTTCAAATATAAATGATGAATCAGATAGAGATGGAATACGACTTGTAATTGATTTAAAAAGAGATGCAAACGCAAATGTAGTTTTAAATAATTTGTTCAAACACACACAATTTCAAGTTACATTTGGTGTTATTATGCTTGCTCTTGTAGATGGTCGTCCAAAAGTTTTGACATTGAAAGAAACTCTTCATCATTTTGTAAATTACAGAAATGAAATTGTTGTTCGTAGAACTAAATTTGATTTGGATGAAGCAGAAAAACGTGCTCATATTTTAGAAGGATTTATTATCGCACTTGATAATATAGATGATATTATTGCTTTGATAAAAAAATCAAAAGATGTTGAAACAGCAAGAGAAGGTTTGATGAAACAATTTAAACTTTCTGAAATTCAAGCAAAAGCAATTTTGGAAATGCGACTTCAACGACTTACAGGGTTGGAAAGAAAAAAAATTCAAGATGAATACAAAGAAGTAATAAAACTTATAGAATATCTCAAACAAATTCTTGCAAACAAACAACTTCAACTTCAAATTATAAAAGAAGAGTTTTTTGAAATCAAAAAAAAATATAGTGATGAAAGAAGAACTGAAATTACACTTGATACAACTGAATTTAAAATTGAAGATTTAATTGCAGAAGAAAATGTAGTAGTTACAATTTCTTTCAATGGTTTTATCAAAAGATTTCCAGTTTCTGGTTACAGACGACAAGCTAGAGGTGGAAAAGGAATAACAGGAGCAAAAACAAAAGAAGATGATTTTGTAGAAAAAATGTTTATTGCAAGCACTCATGATTATCTTTTATTTTTTACAAACAAAGGAAGATGTTATTGGTTAAAAGTTTTTGAAATTCCAGAAGCAGGAAGAATAACTCGTGGAAAAGCAATTGTAAATCTTTTACAAATCCAAAATGATGAAAAAATTACTGCGATTTTAAATGTGAAAGAATTCAATGACAAAGAATTTGTAATGATGATTTCCAAAAATGGAATAATCAAAAAAACTACTTTAGATGGATTTAGTAATCCACGAATAAATGGAATTATTGCGATGAACATTGATGAAGATGATGAAATGGTGGATGCAAAATTAACCGATGGAAATAACAATGTAATAATTGGTACAAAAGATGGAGTTGCAATTAGATTCAATGAAAAAGAAGTTCGTCAAATGGGAAGAACCGCTGCTGGAGTTCGTGCAATTAAATTAGAAAAAAATGATTATGTAGTTGGTGCGGTTACAACAAAACGAACTTCTACAACAATACTTGTTGCATCAGAATTTGGTTATGGAAAACGAACCGAACTTGAAGATTATAGAACAAGTCATAGAAGTGGAAAAGGAGTTTATACATTGAAGACAAATGAAAAAATTGGAAATATGGTTGCAATCAAAGAAGCATTTGATACTGATGATATTGTTGTAGTTACTGCAAATGGAATGGTAATTAGACAAAGTGCTTCTTCAATTCGTGTTATTGGAAGAAATACACAAGGAGTAAAACTTATACGACTTGATGAAGATGATAGAATCACTTCACTTGCAATTGTTCCATCTGAAGAAATCGAAGAAGAAAAGATAGATTGAAAATTATTTTAAAATAAAAAGGACACAAAAAAACTTGTTGTCCTTTTTTTATTATTTTATATAAAAAAAAATTTGCACGCAATCTATTTATAAAAATTTTATTTGAAAATAATTTTAGATTTCAATAAGTTAGTTTTCATAAATAATACTGATAAAAGTTTTTTCCAATTTATTCTAATAATTTTTCAACTTCAAAATGTCCATTTTGTTTTGCCCAAAAATTTGGAGTTAGTTTAAACTCATCATCTTCAATTTTTTTATCTGCACCGTTTTTCAGTAAAAATTTTACAATTTCTAAATGCCCATTTAAAGCAGTAAAATGAAGTGCTGTTGCTCCCAACTCAGATTTAAAATTTATATCAGCATGCTTTCTTAATAAAAATTCTGCTACGTTTAAAAAATTATTTCTACATGAAATTACAAATGCATTTGAAATTTCGTTTTGAGATATATCTAAATTTTCCGCATAATATTTTTTTACTAAATCAATCTTTCCCATTCCACTCAATTCCCATAATCCAACATCAGCATTTTTTTCAAGTAATAATTCAGCAATTTCAAAAAAACTATTTGTAATTGCCCATTGAATCGGAGTTGAATTGAAAGATGTTTTTGCTTCAATATCAAAATTATATTCTAATAAAAGTTTTACAATTTTAATTTTACCAAATTCAATAGCAAAATGCAATAAGGTTTTGTCATATGCATATTTTGAAGTTACAATTGATTTATCATTTTTCAAAAACTCATCTACTTTTTTTATGTTTCCAGTTTCAATAGCATCAATTACACTAACTTCACCAAATTTTTTATTTGCCTTTTTGAGAATTGAAATTTCTCCTAAATGATAAACCATATGAGTTATTGCTCCAATAATCAAAGTGTAATTTGAATATTCAGCAATTTGTTTTTCAAAATCACTGTCAGAAAAATTAGAAATTTTTTTTTTAATTTCTTGAGAAACAAATTTTATTTCACTCAAAAGTTTCTTCCATTCAATTTCATCACGATTGTAGTTTGTAATCCAGTTTTTACTTTCATCAAATTTTATTTTCTCTCCATTCATTTTAGAATTGATATCCTTCAACCAAAATAAAATATGTGAAGTAATTTC
>SXSO01000143.1 GCA_005792205.1 Bacteroidota bacterium
TGTTGTTTTTTCATGAAATAATATGACTTTGCAAGATTAATTTTTGCTTCAACATATAAATTACTTTGAGAAAAATTTTCTATAATCTCTTTAAATTTTCTTTCTGCTTTAAAATAATCTCCGAGATATAAATAAGAATTTCCAATGAGTAATAAAGCATCATCAAAAAAACTACTTTGTGGATAATACTGTAAAATTTTTGAAGATTTTTCAACTACAGATTCAAATTTAGTTTTTGCATCAGTAGTTAATTGTAGTTTTTGAAATGGAACTAAATTTTTTTCTTTATCTCTTGAAGATAAAACTTTTACTTGTTTAAGTGCATCATCATAATTTTGTTTTGCGTTATAATATGTATTAAAATATGAAGTTGTTGTTTCAATCATACTTCCACCACAACCAAAAATAAGTGGAAAGAAAAATATTAAAACCAAAAATTTATATTTCATTCAAAAAGATTTTAGCAAAGATATTGACTTAAAATACCAATACAAAATATTTTTGATACAATATGCTAATTTCATATTTTTCGCAATAATTTTTCAATGATAAAAAAAATTGCAATTTTTGGTTCAACTGGTTCAATTGGACAAAATGCTCTTAAGGTTATTTCTAATTTCCCAAAAAAATTCAAAGTAACATATCTAACAGCAAATAAAAGCACAGAAATACTTGAACGACAAATCAAAAAATTTTCTCCAAAAGGTGTTGCTGTTCAAAATGAAAAAACATATTTTGAACTTAAAAAAAAATTTGGAAAAAAATTAAAACTTTACTTTGGAGAAACTGCATTTGATGAAATTATAGATGATACAACTATTGATTTAGTGTTGAACTCAATTGTTGGATTTGCTGGACTTTTCCCAACAGTTAAAGCATTAGAGAAAAAAAAAAACGTTGCAATAGCAAATAAAGAAACACTTGTAGTTGCGGGGAAAATAATAACAGAAATTGTAAAAAAAAATAATGTAAATTTAATTCCAATTGACAGTGAACATTCAGCAATTTTTCAATGTCTAATTGGAGAAAAAAATCAATCTATTAAATCTTTAATTTTAACTGCTTCTGGTGGTCCTTTTTTAAAATTGAAAGAAAATAAATTTAAGAGCATAAAACTAAAAGATGCATTGAATCATCCAATTTGGAAAATGGGAAATAAAATTACAATTGATTCCGCAACAATGATGAACAAAGGGTTAGAAGTAATTGAAGCACATTGGCTATTTAACATTTCGCCAAAAAAAATTAAGGTCATTATTCATCCACAATCTATAGTTCATTCAATGGTAGAATTTAACGATGGCTCAATAAAAGCTCAACTTGGAATTCCAGATATGAAAATCCCAATTCAATATGCTTTGACATATCCAGAAAGATTTTCAAATAATTTTGAAACACCTAAATTTGAAAAAATTGGAAGCTTAAATTTTTTCGAACCAGATATGAAAAAATTCAAGTGTTTACAACTTGCTTATGATGCAATTCAAATTGGAGGAACATCACCAGTTGTATTAAATGCAGCAAATGAAGTTGCTACTTCACTTTTTTTGAAAGAAAAAATTTCATTTATTGAAATTCCAAACATAATTGAACATGCCATTTTGCGACATACTTCAAAACAAAATCCATCTTTAAAAGAGATAGAAGAAATAGATTTAGTAACAAGAGAAAAAATTTTATCACAATACAACTGAAACCATAAAAATGGACATCTTAAATATTTTAAATACATTATTATACTTTTCAATAACAATTGGTGTTTTAGTATTCGTTCATGAAATGGGACACTTTTTGGCAGCAAAATGGAGTGGAATGAGAGTTGAAACATTTTCAATAGGATTTCCACCACGTGCGTTTGGTTATCGTTTTGGAACAAAAAAATTGCAAAAAAAATTTTTGAGCGATATTCAAAATTCTATTTTAAACAACTCTACATTTTTAAAAATTCATATTGAATTTGTTCAAAAAGAAATTACAAAAACAAAAAAAGAAACTTTTGATATTCTTTCAAAATCTTTTTCAATTGAAGATACAAAAACTTCAAATGGAGAAATTGAAAATACTCTTGTTTTAAATGATGAAAACTTTCCACAAGTTGACGAAAAATTTAAAGAAAACATTTTTTCAATTTTTTCAAATGACGAAGTTTTTGTGGAAGATTACAGCGAATATTTAGATATAAAAGATGACGAAAAGTTTAGAAAATATTATGCAACTGATTATTGTTTTTCTTGGCTTCCATTTGGTGGATATGTAAAAATCAGTGGTATTGTGGATGAAAGTTTTGATACCAATTTTATCAACAAACAAATTAAACCATGGGAATTTAGAGCAAAATCAAATTTCAAAAAAATGCTTGTAATTTCTGCGGGAGTTATTATGAATTTGATTTTTGCAATTATAATTTTTGGTTATATAAAATATTCAGAAGGAAAAACAATTATCAATACAACAAAAATTTCTGTAGTTCCTGAAAGTGCTGCGTTTAGCAATGGGTTTTTTACAAATGATAGTATAGTTGAAATAAACAATAAAAAAGTTTTAAACTACAATGATATTATTGATGAATTCACAAACTCACAAAACCAAGAAGTAACAATAAAACTAATACGAGATAATAGAGAAAAAAATATTCAGTTCAATTTATCTCCAAATAATTTTTTGGGAATATCTCCGAATGGAATTTTGCCAAAAATAAATTTTGTAGAAGATAATTCTTCTGCTCACAAAATTGGGCTCAAAAAAGATGATATTATAATTGCAATAGACAGTAATGAAATTGATATAAATTCTCTTTCCTATAACATTAAAAAAAATACGGGAAAAGAAGTTTTAATAAAGTGGAAACGAAATAGTTCTTTAATGGAAGCAAAAGCAACGGTATCAAATGAAGGGCGAATTGGAGTTAAATTAGAAGGAATATCTATTTATCCAACACAAAAAATAAATTACTCAATTTTAGAAGCATTTCCCGAAGGAATAAAAGAAGGAATCAAAATTACAATACTTTCATATGTAAACATTTGGCAAATGATAATTGGAAATGTTTCTGCAAAAGAATCACTTGGAGGACCAATTAAAATTGCACAAATATCTGCCAAATCTGCTGAACAAGGAATTACAACATTTCTTTCATTCATTGCTATATTAAGTATTAGTTTGGCAATTTTAAATATACTTCCACTTCCAGCACTTGATGGAGGACATTTTATATTTTTGGTTATTGAAGCAATTTTAAGAAGAGAAATTTCTACAAAAGTAAAAATTAAATTCCAACAAGTTGGAGTTTATTTACTACTTGCACTTATGGTTTTTATTTTATACAACGATATTTCAAATCTTTAAAAAATGTCATACATTGTAACTGCAAGAAAATGGCGACCACAAATTTTTGATGATGTTGTTGGACAAGAAAATATTACTACAACTTTAAAAAATAGCATCGCACAAAATAAAATTGCTCATGCTTATATTCTTACGGGAACAAGAGGAATTGGAAAAACAACTACAGCAAGAATTTTTGCAAAAGCAATTAACTGCTCAAATATAGAAAATGGAAATCCTTGTAATAAGTGTAGAGAATGTGTTGAAATAAATGAAAATAAAAGTTTAAATGTTTTTGAAATAGACGGTGCATCAAACAATAGCGTCAATGATATTAGAGAAATCAAAGAATCAGTAAGATACGCACCTTCAAGTGGAAAATATAAAATTTATATAATTGATGAAGTGCATATGCTTTCAATTTCAGCGTTTAATGCACTCCTTAAAACACTTGAAGAACCACCAACTCATCTTGTTTTTATTTTTGCTACAACTGAAATTCATAAAATTCCTGCAACAATTTTATCTCGTTGTCAACGATTTGATTTTAGAAAAAATACTATTGATGAAATTGTTTCTAGATTAGAATTTATTTCAAAAGCAGAAAATATTCCAATTGAAAAAGATGCTCTTTATTTAATTGCGAAAAAAAGTGATGGTTCAATGAGAGATTCTCAAGTTATTTTTGACCAAATGATTGCAATTTCAAATGGAAATATCACTTCAGAAATTGTAAAAAAATCGCTTGGAATTATTGAACTTGATTTCTTTTTTCAACTCACAGATTGTATAATAAATAAAGATATAAAATCTGCTTTAACACAATTGAATACTGCAATAATTTCTGGTTACAATATAAATATTTTAAGTCAAGGACTTGTAGAACATTTTAGAAATTTACTGATTACATCCACTATACATTCAACAGAATTAGTTGAAACAACAAATGAGTATAAGGAAAAATATCTCGAACTTATAAAAAAGTTTTCTGAAAACGATATTGTAAGATATTTAAAAATTGCTACCGAAATTGATAACTCACTCAAATTTTCTTCACTTCCAAGATTTAGATTTGAACTTGGAATTGCTCAATTGATAAAGATGGAGACTTCAATTTCAATTGAATCTATTCTTCAAAAAATTGAAGACATAAAAAAAAACTCTGATTTGATTTCTTCCAATATTGAAACACAAGAAAAAATTTTCAATATTGAAAGTGATAAAAAAAAAGAATCCAATAATATTTCAGATTTTTTAATCAAAGAACTTAAAGCAGTTGAAATTGAGAAATAGTTTTTTAAAATTTTTGATTTGCCTTTTAACAATAACTTCACAAACTTTTTCGCAATTTAAGTTTATAAGTTATGGAAGTGAAATTTTTTCACTTGGTGGAAACGCAAGATATACTTCTCTTGGAAACACAGGAAGTGCGTTTGCAAATGATGTGAGTGCAATTTTTTTTAATCCCTCTCTTCTTACAAATTTAAAAAACTCTCAACTTCAAATAATGCACGAAGAACGGTTCCAAAATATTTTGGACTATGACTATATTGGATATTCACTTGAAAATTTTGGAGCAAGCATCATACGACTTGCTGCTGATAATAATCTTGATACAAGAAATGCACTAATTGATGTCAATACGGGAAATGTTGTTTATAATATTTTGGATTCCAATTCGCGAATAGATAAAAACAAAATAAAATATTTTTCAGTTACAGATATGGTTTTGATTTTAAGTTATGCTGAAAAACAAACTGAAAATTTTTCATACGGTGGAAATGTAAAAATTGTTAGAAAAGATAATGCAGAATTTTACGCAAATGGAATTGGAATTGATATAGGAGCATCATATAAACATAATGAAAATTTATTTTTTGGAATTACTCTTCAAGATGCAACTACAACATTTATTTTTTGGAATACAGGAACAAATGAAGCTATTCCACCAAAACTAAAATTTGGAAGTGCATATATTGTTGATATTTTTTATGGAAATCTTACATCAGCAGCAGATGTTGATATATTTTTTGAAAACAGAAAATCATCTTCTCAATTTAATTTAGGAAAAACAAGTTTTGATTTTCATTTGGGAACAGAATATGTTTTTAATAATGTATTGAAATTTCGTTTTGGATATTCTGAAATAAAATCACTGAATTTTGGCGTCGGAATAAATTTCAATAAAGTAGATATTGATTATTCTTTTTCAAAACTAAATAAAGAAAACAACATAGGAAACAATCAACGAGTTTCGTTATCATTCTCATTTAGTGAATAAACAAAAAAAGGAAGATATAAATATCTTCCTTTTTTTTATCGGAGAATTTAAAACTAAAAGTCAACCGTTGCTAAAATTTCATCAAGAGTATTTTGAGTTTCGGACATTTTTTCATCTTGAAGAAGTAAATTTTCCAACATTGGTGATGCTTGTTTTGCTTCACGAAGTTGTGCTGCAAGTTCTGGAGAAAGTCCACCTGCGCCTTTTCCTGTTTGATCACGACGAAGAATTGGTGTAACTTTATCTTTCAACTTATTTACTGTTTCTTTTAATTTTTGTGCTGATTTTCCTAACTTATCCATTTCTTGAGGAATAGTTAATTTCGCGCCAGCTGGAGCTTGTTGAGTTTGTTCTGCCATTTTTTTTGCCTTTCTTTTTTTATGTTGTTGAAATTATTGTTTGTTTGTATTATAAAAATTAAACTAAAAAAATTTTACTTAATTATAGCAATTTTTTTTATTTCTATAAATTCACCTGTAAAATCTTCCTCATTCAAAGCCTTTGCACTAAACTTATAAAAATAAATTCCACTACTAAAATTATTTCCATCAATATAAACTTCTTCCTCTCCAACGTCCTTAATTTCATTGTCAAGAACGGTTGCAACATGTTGTCCTAATATATTATAAATATCAATTGAAACAACTGCTTCAAATGGAAGTTCAAATCTAATTGTAGAAATTGAATTAAATGGATTTGGAAAATTTTGCATCAATTTATATGATGTTGGAATTTTGTAACTTAAATCAAAACTCGTTGTATCATTTTTTGTATTTCTTTTTAAGTACGGAATTTTATACAAATATTTTCCAACATTTTTTAATTTCAATGGCGAATATAAACTGTCATTGTTTTCATTAATTGTAACAACAAAATCATTTGCTGTAATTATTGTATCAAACGCTAAATTTATTTTTTGTAAATCATCAAAAAGTATTTTAAAATAGTTTGTATCACTTAGATTATTGTTAGAATGTTTCCTCCAATAAGTCAAAGATGTATCTATAAAATTTGATATTTCATAAATAGTTTTGTTATTTAATGGAGATTGAATATCAGAACTATAAATAATGTTCCTAAAACCTGAATTAGAAATTCTTGCATCACTAATTGCAATATTCATTTTCAATGTGATAAGTTCTTTAAGCAACTTATTGTTGAATTTTTCAGAATATTTTGGATTTTTAAACTCACCGAATAAATTGTCAAAACCTTTTGAAGTTTTTGTGTGAGAATTTTTTCCAATAAATTTTCTAATATAACTACCTTTGTTATGAAAACTAATAAATGCAATATTTTCATTCTTCAAAATTTTACTTGAATGTGGAACACCTAAATGCAATCCATATTTATTTTTTGAAAATATTTTTGCGAATGCTGTATCAATAATATTTCCAATCGTTGGAAAAGTTTTTATTTCAAAAAGTTTATTAGGTGATATTATCAATTTGTCGCTTGAAAATGAAATATATTTTTGTTGAGTTGGAGAAAAAATAAATTCAACAGTAATTTCATT
The DNA here is from genome assembly GCA_005792205.1 of Bacteroidota bacterium. GTDB lineage: Bacteria > Bacteroidota > Ignavibacteria > UBA10030 > F1-140-MAGs086 > F1-140-MAGs086. The sequence continues at coordinate 7,122 of SXSO01000143.1, forward strand.
TCCATCTTGTACATTCAAAAATATATTTTTAGATGTATCTGCAATAAAATTTCCATCTAAAATTTTTCCTATATTTTTCCACATAAAACTATCGCGAACAGAAATTTCATAAATTCCATCTTGAAGTTCATCACTTGTCCAATTATTAGAAATTGTATTTATATTTATTAAGTTATTTGACAAATTAAAATTCCATAAAATTGGAAACCTATCACTTGATGTTTCAAAGATGCTATCTTCATCCATATAATTTTTTACAACAATTCTATTTGGATGAAAATTAAATACACTTATATTTGCATCATATCCACCATCTAAATTAAATTCAATAAAATTTGAACTTGTTTTTATTAACGAATCGTTAACTTGATATGCGATATGTTTCCACTTCACACTATCAGTTTGAATTAGAAAATATTTTCCATTTTCAAGATTTGGAATTGAAAATGAATTTGAATTGAGAGAAACAATTTCATTTCCATAAATTGAATCTTTTACAATTTTGATTGCCCAATTTTTAAGAAGATAAGAAGTATCAGAAATAAATAAAGTATCCTTTACTCTATAATTTTTTAAAAAAAGTTGATTTCCTTGTAAAGAATTATTTGCATCTGATAAGATAAAAATTGTTTTTCTTGAATTTAAAATTGAAGTATCTGCAATAACAAAATTATTTACAGAATCAGATAAAGCGCTTTGTTTATATGCTTTCCAAGTATCTCCACTGTCATTTGTTTGCCAAATGCGAAAAGTTTTTTCATCATAAGATTGAATTTCAAATGGATCATTGTACGACAATTTTATTTGAGCATTTAAATTTGAAAATTCTGTTGTGATAACTTCAAAAATTCTTGGAATTGATTTATGAGATGTGAAATTAGAATTTCCAACTCCACTAAAATAAACACTATCTCCCGTTGTTCTTTTTACAACAGTTCTTCCAGGAATTAGATTTTTAGGGAACATTTCAAAGCCAATTCCATTAAAATTGTTGTTAGAATTTTGAACGACAAACTTATCTGACAAAACATTTCCTATAACTAAATTATTTGAAGTTTCTAAAAGATGAGAATTCAAATCTAATATTATATTATGATTTTGAGTGAAAACTTTTCCATTTAAAATTTTAAGTGAATCAAAAATTTTTATATCGTTATTTAACAAAACATTATTTTGAGCTTTATCAATTACGATTTTTTCAAATGTATATATTGATAGTGAATTTATTGATTGAAGTGAACCTCCAAAAAATTTTATTTTTGCAGAATCTAAATTTCCATTCAAATACAAATTTCCTTTTATATGTATAAACGAATTTTTAAAATTCAAAGATGAATTAGTATCACAAATCAAATCATTTTCAATATTCAAATTTCCATAAAGATTTACCTCTCCATTTTTAAGTTGTAGATTGTAAAAATCAGAATTAGAAATTTTTTGAACTGAATTACTATTGAAAATAAAATCTCCATTTGAATTAAGTTTTCCATAATTAGTAAAATCACCATTTACGTTTATAGATAAATTACTTGTATTCAACGTATCTCCATTCCCAATAAACAAATTATGAAATGAAAAATTTCCATATCCTATAAAATTGGATTTTTTTTCTATATGTGTAACGCCAAAATTATCAATATAATTTCCATAATTTTCAAAATCACCATTGAGTTGAAGTGTATCTCCACCACTAACATTTGATATTGAATCAATAAAAAATTTTCCATTCACACTAACTTTATTGTTCAATGTTTTATTGCCATTTCTCAAACTTAAATTAAAATAATTTCCATAAGAAATATTTTGAAGAGAGTTTCCATTATATACAATTTCATTTGGAGTAAATGTAAAAACATCAATGTTATTAAATGCAGAAACATTATCTAAAATTTTCAAAACAGAATTTTCTCTCAATCTCAATGAACTTGTCTGTGGAACAGAAATTTTATTGAACTGTGCAGAACCAAAAAAATCACAAATACTTTGAGCACTTCCAAAAGTAATCAATCCATTTGTTTGAATAAAATTTCCATTTGAAGTAAAACTTTTTTTCACTACAAAATCTTTTTGAGTTGAAATTTCACCATCAACTTGCAAGTTGTAAAATTCTATGTTGGAAATTCCATCAATTGTTTTTGAAATTCCATTCAAAATTATTTTGGAATTTTCAAGTGATTGTAAAATTCCATTATTTATAAAATTTCCTGAAATTGTAATTACTCTATTTTCTAAATTAAATGTAGAATTTTCTTCTATTGTAAAATCACCACTTATAGTTGTGTTATTTAAAAAATTTTTCTCCCCAATATTTGCAAATGTAATATTGTAAAAATTGTTTTGTAAAATATTTTGAGATAAACTTCCATTGAAAATAATTTTTCCTGTACTGTAAAAATTTCCATTTAAATTATTCCAACTTCCACTCACATTTATTGTTTTAGAATTATCACTCAAATTCCCAATTATTTCCACATCTTTGAATTGAAAAATTCCACTACCATCCAAAACTGTGTTTCCACTAAATTCAAAAACTCCATTGGAATTTATTTGTGAAACAACTTTTAAATTTCCAAAAATTTTGGTTGTATCAAGAAAAGTTTTTATACCATTACCTTCTATATTGAGATTATAGAAATTACTTTTTCCTATTGTTTGATTATTTCCATCAAATATCATCATGGAACTATCATGACTATATATATTTATGCTATCTTGAAGGTAATCTCCATATAAATATATCTTGCTACTATCTGATATATAGTTCCCTCCACTTAATTTCATATCTCCCATTATAATAACTTTATTCCCTCTTGTATTATAACTTCCTCTTCCTATCTCAAAATTATTCCTAATTTCTATATCTCCTTCTTGATTTACTATCCCTCCATACTTAGCTATCATAATATCATAAAAATCTGCATTCGTTATCTTTTGATTTAGTTCTCCTACTAAAACTATTTTATTATTGCCTATAAACACTCCTCTATTATCCCAATCTCCTCTCATTTTAATGTTATTTATTATTTCCAATGTGTCATATATTTCTACATCTTTCAATTCAACAGACCCTTCTCCTCCTGATATAAATTTTGTATTCCCTGCAAATAACATCTTGCCACTAAACCCTATAGTTGAATCTATCTTAACATATCCTCTAACCCTTATTATATTACCTCCATCTCTTAACTTAACTCCTTCTACTAACATTGTATCTGTAACCTCTATAGAATCCTTTAACTCCTTAACTCCTAATCCTGCAAACTTTATAACACTATATTTACCTCCATATATACTCTGATATCCTTCTCCTGATAATATAACTTCTCCATCGCTTACAATATTCCTTCCATTATATAAGTCCCCTTTCACTTGCAATTGTGAACCTTCTAATAAGCTAACTCCTCCTTCTATCTTTATATCTCTTACTTCTCCTACAACTCCATTAGGTATTATAATACTCGTTCCTTCTGGAATATATACTGAATCTACTTCAGTTGGAACACCTTCTGGTAACCATATACTACTATCACTCCATATCCCACTCATCTGTGGTAATCTATATACTTGCGATGAAAATGACATATTCTCTTCTTCTCCAAAACCAACTACTAATAACTCACAATTTAATGAATCAACTTCGCTATCCATATCTTTTCTCCACGTATCTCCATTGTTAATACTCCTCCATACTTTCATATCTGCATATGATTGACTATTCCTTTCTTTATATCTATGAAATCGCATCTTCACTACCCCACTTACTGACTCATTCTCCGATATTATCTTATACCATCTCTTTACTACATTACTTGTATCAAACCCACTTGCGTATCTTCCTGATACTCGTCTCACAGTCACATTCCCTATCTCTTCTACTGAACTTATATCTAATCCTATTCCTCCAAATCCATAATTTCCTACTCCTACTATCTCCTCTGTCTTCTGTACTGAACCTATTAAATATCCCTTCTCTATTAAACTATCTTGCAATGTTATTATACTATTTTCTTCTATCTCTAATTCCGTTTGTTGTCCTATCTCTAATTCATTAAATTCTACATTACCTATTACATTTGATTTACCCAATCTATCAAACAATATTCTTCCATTAGATGTAAATATCCCTTCATTAATAAAATTACCTCTAACTCTATGTGTGTATTCTCCTCCATCCAAATTCGTTTCTATCTTTATATCGCCATTTATATCAAATGAACCAAACGCTACTTTGTCTCCATCTCCACTAAATACAACATCATTAAAATTACTTCCTTGTATAATTTGTGTACTATTTCCATCAAATATTATTGTGGAACTATCAGCAATAAAATTGCTTCCAAAAAGTTTTGTCCAACTTCCACCAATATTGTGAAAGAAATTTCTCGCAATAAATGTAGATTGAGAATTGAATGTAACATTTCCATTTATGTTTAAAGAACCAATTGCAATTTTTTCCCCAACACCAAAAAAAGTAACATTATTAAAATCGCTTTGTGAAATAAATTGTTGTTGATTGCTATTAAAAATCACACTCCCATTTGAAATAAATGTTCCACTATTATTCCAATTCTTATGAACCGTATCAATTGAATTTAATCCATTCACAATTGCATTTTGATTGATTGTAAAATTTTCAAATGATAGATTTCCATAAAGTTTTTTTATTCCATTTCCACTAAATTCTACATTGTAAAACTTTCCTTTTATGATTTTTTGCTCATTGTCGGAAGAAAAATAAACTGTTGAAGTTGAAACAAAATTTCCATTATTTGTCCAATCACCGTTGGAAATTATATTGTGATTAGAAGTATTTAAAATCGTATTTGAATTTATTTTCAAAGTATCATTTACTTTGATATTTCCTATTAGAAATTTTGTATTTCCAAAAAATTCCACACTTGAAAAAGTTTCAGAATTTATTGATTGAATTCCTCCATCAAAAACAATTTTTCCATTTCCACTTACAAAATTTCCATTTGAATTATTCCAATTTCCTTTCACAAATAAATTTCCATTTGACATAATAAGTGCTCCATATATAGAAATATGGTTTGTATAAGCAGAAAAATTATTTGGAATTTCTACAACCGAATTTATTGGAATCACAACACTATCGTTTGAACGTGGAGTTCCAAGTGGAATCCAATTTTGTGCGTCATTCCAGAAACCATTTTGCAAAACAAATTTTCTTTCGTTTGAAGATGAAAGTGCAAATGTTCCAAAACTTGTGAGTGAAGAAAGTGAAACTAAATTTTGGACCGAATTTGGAACACTCATATCTTCTTTTGTCCAAGTATTTCCAAAGTCAAAACTTCTCCAAATTTTAAGTTGCGATTCATCAATATTTTGAATTTCACTATCGCTGTAACGAAGTGTTAAATTAGCATTTGTTGGATTTGATTTTGATTTGATAAAATAAAATCTTTTTATAGTATTTGAATTTGAAAATCCGTTTGGATACGAATTTGAAATGCGAACGACAGTTGTAGTTTCTGGTTTCACACCTGAAAAACTTAAACTCACACCAATATTTCCAAAATGATAATCAAAATTTTGAAGTGAAACATTTTCAGTTTTTTTTAAAATTCCTTTTACAAAACCATTTTCAATTAAGTTTCCCGTAAATGTCAATGTATCAACTATATTTAAAATTGTAGAAGAATTTATTTTAACATTATTCAATGTTGTGTTGCCAAACAAATTTGCTTCACCATTTTTTGAAAAAATTATATTTGAATTAGAAATAATTTTGGAAGAGTTTGAGAAACTATTTTCAATTATAATCTCTCCAATTAAATTTTTAGTTCCATTTTCAAAAACCAAATTTCCAAAATTTGATTCATAAATATTTTGATTTGTTCCAAGAAATTTTACTGTTGCATTTGAGCCAAATTGAATTTGAGATAAAACATTTTTTTTCCAATCTCCATCATTTAATAAAATTGAATTTTGTGTAAAAAATAAATTTCCATCGATAAAGATTCCTTTACAAATTGCAGTATCAGAAATTTCACAAGAAATTCCAATAGGAATATAAACGCTATCATCACTCATTGGAATTGACATCGGAGACCAATTTGTAGATAAATTCCAACTTCCATTAGAATTTGAAAATCTGCGAATAATGTTAGAAGAAAACGCGTAGTGATTTGCAAATGAATTTATGTTATTAAATTCTACAAAATCATTCTGTGGATTTACAACCGAGTTTTTTTCTTTTTTCCAATTTGTTTGATTGGTATTTCCACTCCAAATAAAAATTTCATTTTCAATTTGAGAATTTAATTCTTCAAAGCTTTCACTATAAAATAATTTCAAATTTGCATTAAAACTATTTGCACTTGAATTCACAGAAAAATATCTCAACACAGCATCATCAAATCCGTTTGGAACAATTCCTGTTGTTCTAACAATTTCAACTTCGCCAATTGAGTTTTCGTTCAAAGAAATTTCTGCTCCTATATTTCCAAAAGTATATGTAATTGAATTTGTTATATTTTCAGTTTTAGAAATTTTTCCAAGCAAATAACCACTTCCTAATAAATTTCCATTTAAAAAAATTGTGTCAGAATTTTCGACTTGAAGAAAAGTTCCAAGAGATATTTCAATATTATTGAACGCTGTATTGCCATAAAAATTTTGAGTTCCCGTTTTATTGAAAATAAAATGAGAATTATTTGGATTAAAAATTCCATTGTTATTCCACTCTCCTGAAATTGTGTGAGTAAATATGGATGCTGAAAATATTGAATTATTATTGATTATAAAATTTCCAGAAATATTTAAATTTTGAAATGGAATTTTTTCTCCACCTCCACTAAACTCTATATTTGTAAAATTAGAGGAAAAAATTTGTTGCAAATTATTTCCATTAAAGTGAATAGTGGAATTTCGTTGAATAAAATTGCCATCATTTTTAAAATTGCGAGAAATAAAATGAGTATAATTTCCAGCATCAAATTGCGCATTAGGTTTAATTTCGAAATCATTTAAAACAGTAATATTTCCATTTACAATTTTAAACCCATTTTCAATAGTCAAATTATAAAATTCCGATTGAGAAATTACTTGTGTGTCTCCAATAAAAATTGTATTTCCGTTTGAAATAAAACTTCCAAAGTTTATCCAGTTTTTAAAAACTTTATGAGTGTGAATTTCGCCATTTAAAATTGCACTTTGTTCAATAGTTACATTTCCTAAAAAAGAAACTTCTTGTTTTAAAAATTTTTCTCCATTATTTTCAAATTTCACATTTTCAAATTCACTTGAAATAATTTCTTGATTTGAATTTCCATTAAAA
>SXSO01000144.1 GCA_005792205.1 Bacteroidota bacterium
GTGTCCCATTTTTATTTTCGTTGTAAAATGGATTTCTTTGTATTTATGAAACCCGATTTTATGACCGTATTTATTGGTTAAAATTGGAGTTTTGGAGCGAAATTGGAGCGGAAAAATTTTCCGTTTTATTGCCTAAAAGTGGAAATTTTTTCCTGTTTAATTGATTGAAATTATAAAAAATGAATTTACGTAATATGTCAATTTCACTCAATAATTTCGTACCGTTTTGGTCAAAAATGCCTTGTTTTTTGCGTCAGAAGACTATGTTTGTGACCGAAATGATGATATTTTTCCGAAAGTAGAGCGTATTTTTACGAAAACACTATCATTTCGGTCAAAAGTAAACCATTCCGACGAGGAAAAACACTCTTCTTTCACACAAAAACACTCCAATTTTTAGAGAATAAAAACTGTCTTTTCGTAAAGAAAAAGTATCGTTTTGGGAAAGTATTTTTTATTCTTCAGAAATTTGTTTTGGTAATTTTGGTTCAACAAAAATCACCTCTTCACGTTGAATGAAAACAGTTCCTTCTTTCACAGATTTTGGTTTTCGTACATATTTTTTTTCACAATATGCAACGGGAACGTGTTTTGCATTTCTCATTTGACTGTAATATGCGGCAATAGATGCGGCATCTTTGATTGTTTCTTTGGAAGGAAAATTTTTTCCATGACATTTTAAAACAACATGACTTCCACCACTTCCACGAGCATGAAACCACAAATCATTTGGTTTTGCATATTGAGTTGTGAGCAAATCATTATTGCTACTATTTTTTCCAACCCAAACTTCGTAATTTCCAGAAACAAAAAAAATACGAAACGGAATTTTTTCTGCATCAAGTTTTTCTTTTTCTCTCAACATGTTTATTTTATTTTCTGATGCAAATTTTTTAAGTTCGTCAAATGAATTTATTTTTCCCAAATTTATGATTTGTGTTTGAAATAATTTTTTTTGTAAAGAAATTTTTTTTATTCTGTTTCCCAATTCTTTTTTTGCCACTTCAGATTTTTTTTGTTTTTCAAAATACTTTTGTGCATTTTGAATTGGAGATAATTTTTCGTCAAGTTGAATTTTTATTTTTTCATTTGTTTCATAGTCAAGAAGAGAGATCTCATTTTCGCTTTTATTTATCGCATTCAAATTAGATATAATTATATTTCCAATTTTATTATAATCAATTTTTGATTTATCTAATTGCTCTTGAATTTTAATTTCAGATTTTTGTAATCGGTCAAATTTTATTTGAAGTTGAGTTTTAATATGAGTGAAATTTTTTTTGAAAAATTCTTTTTTGCCTTTTTCTACAATAAAAAAATAAATTGCATCATTTAATGTTAAAAAATTTTTTTCTTCACAATTTTTTTGATGTTCTAAATTTACAAGAGAAAAAATTGTAGTTTCATTTGAAAAATAAACTTTGAAATTTGGATTTTCTAATAGGTCAAAAAGTATTGTGTTTATTGAATTTATAAGCGATTTATTTTCGTGAAGAGATAAATTTTTACAAATAGTTTCTTGATTTAAACTACTGCGAAAACAAATTTCTTTTGCAATTATAGAATTGAAAAACGAAAATGCTGTTTTAAGAAATTTGAAAATTGTATTGTCAAAATTATTTTTTATTAGAGTATCAAAAAATTCAATTGAGATATTTTTAAAGAATGTAATTTTATTCTGTACAGAAAATTCAATTAACTCATCTTTTTTAAATGATGAAATTGCATTATTGTATTTATCATTCAAATATACATTTGCAGTTTGAGAAAATAATTTTATATAAATTTTTTTCTCGTTTGAAATTTCAAAACCCAAAACTCTATCGTTTGTTTCCAAATAGATTTTATTTATTTTTTCACCAATTATTTCAGGGAAAAAATCAATTGTATTTTTTTTTGCTCTTTGAAATTCTTTTTTGAAAAAAATAAATTCATTTCTCTTTGCACAAGAAATAGTAAGAAAAAATTCTTTTTCTTCTTGCAAAAAACTAATTACAAGATTATCTTTTTCTTGAGAAAAAATTTCTACAATTTTTGCATTGCAAAAATTTTTATCTAACTCTTTTGCAAAATGGAAAAGAGTAAAATAATTGGAAATCAATTTTAATTTTTATTAGAAATTATATATAAAAGAAACACCTTCTTCAACCCATTCTTTTTTATTTCCACTGTTATCATATCGCGTGTAAAAAACTGTGTTTAACAAGATGTAAGGATTTATTTTATATCCAACTGTCAAATGAAGAAGTGCATTTTTTTCAAGTTCAAAAATTTCGCTGTTGCTTCCAATTCCCTTTTTGTCATAACCTGCAGCAAATTTTACTTGTGGAATTATGTCGCCACTTTGTGTTTCAAAATGTAAAACACCACTTTTTTCAATATCATCAAGCTTTGAATACGAACCAAGTATATGAAGCGTATTTAGAATTGAAAGATGCAAATCTCCATACCAACCTTTTGTTGCAGAGATTGTATCAAGTGATTTAATTTTTTCTTCTCTATCAATTTCATAAAGAGCGTCAAAATAATTTGCAATAAACTTTGCATTTGAATTTCTTCTTTCAAAACGAACAAATAAATTCAAAGCACTTGAAATATCAAAACGATTATCAACTCCATATGCAACACCATCTCCATAATTATTTATTTTTGCATAATCAAAATAAATTGTTGATTTTAAAATTTCTGTTTGTATGATTGGAAGTCCTAAATCTAATCCAATAATTGAGATTGTTTTTTTAACCGAATCCGTTCCATCTTTTGGGAGAACTTTGTATCCTCTAAAATCTCCTGAATAACTTGCGCCAACTTCCATCTTGCTTAAAATTGGAACATCGTTTAAACTTGTAAATTTAATTGGCTTGACAAATGCTCGTCCTCCATAAACTCCACCATTTGCAACATCTCCATAAACAGATTCAAAACCATAATTTTCAAAAGCCATATCAAATTCAATTCCAGTTCCGCGATTTACATAATCAGAAAAATTTCTATAACGATAAATTACAAATCCATGACCAAGTTTCGACATATCCAACATTCCAGCTCTTGCATAAAAATTATCTCCTTTGTGTCCGTAGCGAGCATAACGAACCATTCTCAAAAAATCATTTGCTTCATCAAAATCCTCTTTTCTAATTTTATGTGTTTTACTGTTGAATCGTAAATTTACGTCAAGTCCAATTCCAAATTTTCCAAACACAAGTTCAGGAGTTAATGCTATTTGATAATGTGGAACACCTTCAATCCAAGTTAAAGCCATACTTCCCGTCATTGCGTTTTGTGGAGATGATAAATTATTTTCTTGTGGAAAAGTAACTCCATAAAATAAAATAAAAGCGATAATGTATTTCATAAAAATAAATATTTAATTGAAAAGTTAGGAAAATATAAAAAGAAAATTTGGAATTTATTTGCAATATCTCTATATGAAATAAAAAACTATATTTCCAAAATTTTTTCAAATAAAAAATTAAACGATGATTCATCCAAAAGGGTTATATACTCTATTTTTTACTGAGCTTTGGGAGCGGTTTAGCTATTATGGAATGCGAGCAATATTGGTTTTATTTATGGTTACACCAGTTACGCAAGGCGGTTTAGGTTTTGATATAAAAAGTGCAACAGCATTATATGGAACATATACAATGTCAGTTTATTTTACAAGTTTGCCTGGAGGATTTATTGCAGATAAATTTTTAGGTGCTCGCTATTCTGTTTTAATTGGAGGAATAATTATTGCTTGCGGACATTTCACGATGATATTTCATAGCATTGAATTTTTTTATGTTGGATTAATTTTAATTTCAGTTGGAACAGGTCTTTTGAAACCAAACATAAGTACAATGGTTGGAAGTTTGTATGAAAAAAATGATGCGAGAAGAGATAGTGGTTTTTCCGTTTTTTATATGGGAATAAATATTGGAGCAGTTCTTGCGCCTCTTGTTTGTGGATATTTAGCACAATCTGAAAGTTTTAAACAATTTTTGATTTCAAATGGAATTAATCCAATATCATGTTGGCATTTTGGATTTGGAGCAGCAGGAGTAGGAATGATCTTTGGATTAATAGTTTATATTTTAAAACAAAATAATTTTCCTGAAATTAAACGTTCTTCTGATAAATCGCAGACAAACCAAAAAGAACAATTGACAAGTGATGAGTGGAAAAAAACTGGAGCAATCTTTATTTTCTTTTTATTCACAATGTTATTTTGGGCAGCATATGAACAAAAAGGTGCGAGTTTAAATCTATTTGCGTTAAAACTTGTTGAAACAAAAATTTTTAATTGGGAATTTCCTTCAAGTTGGTTACAATCATTGACGGCATTTTTTGTTATTGGACTTTCTCCAATTTTTTCCAAACTTTGGATGAGATTAGGCGAGAAACAACCATCAAGTCCCGCAAAGTTTTCAATTGGATTATTGTTTATTGGTTTGGCATATGCTTTAATGGTTCCTGCTGCTTCATTTACTGCATTAGGAAAAATTTCACCACTTTGGCTTGTTGGATTATATTTTTTGGAAGTTGTTGGAGAAATGTGTTTAAGTCCTGTTGGATTAAGTACCGTTACAAAACTTGCTCCACAAAAACTTCTTGGAATAATGATGGGGGTTTGGTTTCTTGCCTCTGCAATTGGAAATAAGTTTGCTGGATTTTTAGGAGGGTTTTTTATAGCAGAAGATCCTTCACAGTTAATGATGCTTTATGGTGGAATTTCTATTGGGCTTTTAGTTGCGTCGTTAGTTTTAACTCTTTTAATTCCCAAAATAAAAAAATTGATGGGAGAGGTAAAATGATTAGCTTTTTCTAAAAAATCCTAAAAATACTTTTTCATATATTAGCCAAAATTTAATTGGGGCAAATGGTGAAATTGGCAGACACGCAGGACTTAGGATCCTGTTCCGAAAGGAATGAGGGTTCGACTCCCTCTTTGCCCACACTTTTTTAAAATATTTTTCAACTCAACATTAAGTAATCGTGGAATTCAAAATAGAAACAAAATCTCAAATCAAAAAAGAAATCTCAACAACAGTTCCATACGAAGAACTGATTCCTCACTTTGAAAAAGCATTTACTGAACAACAAAAAAAGATTGAACTTCCCGGTTTTAGAAAAGGAAAAGTTCCAATTCAAATGATAAAAAAAGTTTATGGAGAAAGTATTCAATATAGAGAATTGGATAATATTGCAAATGATTATTATAAAAAAATTGTAAAAGAAAATAATCTTAAAGTTGTTGGAGAACCAATCCTGGAAGATATAAATTATGAGACGGGAAAAGATTTTTCATTTAAAATAAAAGTTGAAACGCTTCCAGAATTTGAATTGAAAAATTTAAAAGGAATTGATATTGAACATATTCCATACAATGTAACCGATGAAGATATGGAGAAGGAAATTCAATATCTTCGCCACCTTCACGCAACAAATGAAGATGTTCAAGTTGCTACTGATGATGAGCATATCGTTACATTTGAGATTCAAGAAGTTGATGCAAACGGAAACCCAATTATTGGAAATAAAGTTAAGGATATTCAAGTTCGACTTTCTGATGAAGAAAAACTTTTAGAAATTAGAAATGGATTAAAAAATTGTGAAGTTGGGAAATCATATAAAATCACATATATGCCTCAACAAGGTGAGAGGCAAGAACCAATTGATGGAGAATTTTTTGTAAAGAAAATTCAGAAAATAAGTTTGCCAAAAGTTGATGATGAGTTTGTAAAAAAAATTACAAAAGAAAAGGTTTTGAATGTTGATGAATTTAAACCAAATTTAAAATTGGATCTGGAAAATTTTTGGAAAGAAAAAAATCTACGAAACTTTGAAGATAAAATTGCAGATAAACTTGTGAATGCTCATGATTTTGAAATTCCCGAAGCAATGATAAAGGGCTTTGGTGATGGAATTTTGGAGGATTACAAATCTAAACTTCAAAATAAAACTTTACCAAAAAATTTTGATGATAAAAAATTTAGAGAAGAAAATCGTTCATATTGTATTTGGCAAGCAAAGTGGTTTTTATTGAGAGATAAAATTCGTGAAGAACTTAAACTTACAGTTGAAGAAAGCGATTTGGAAAAAATTGCAGAAGCAGAATCTCAAAAAATTGGAATTGAAAAAAGTCGACTTTTAACATATTACAAAAATTCTAAATCTGCTCACGAAAGAATTTTAAATGACAAAATGTTTGAGTTTTTAATTTCAAATGCAAATGTGAGCGGAAGTATTTTAGAAAATGCAGAAACACAAGAAAAGAAAAAACCAGGAAGAAAACCTAAAAAAGAAAAAGAATAAAAAAATATGTCCAAAAATTTTTATAATCAACTTGTTCCAATGGTTGTGGAACAAACAAGTAGAGGAGAAAGAGCATTTGATATTTTTTCTCGTCTCTTAAAAGAAAGAATCATTTTCCTTAGTACAGAAATTGATGATTCTGTTGCGAGTTTGGTTATTGCACAACTTCTTTTTCTTGAATCAGAAGATAGTGAAAAAGATATTTCTCTTTATATAAATTCTCCCGGAGGAAGTGTTTCATCGGGACTTGCAATTTATGATACAATGCAATATATTCGTCCAAATGTTTCCACAATTTGCATTGGAATGTCAGCAAGTATGGGAGCTGTTCTTCTTGCGGGAGGAGAAAAAGGAAAACGAATTGCTCTTCCAAATTCTAAAATTATGATTCATCAACCGTTGGGGGGATTTAAAGGAACTGCAAGCGATATTTCAATTCAAGCAGAAGAAATTTTGAAAATAAAAAAAAGAATAAATGAAATTCTTGCTTTTCACACGGGAAAAAATGTGGAACAAGTGAGTAAAGATACAGATAGAGATTTCTATATGACATCTAACGATGCAAAAGAATATGGAATTATAGATATGATACTAACAAAAAAAGAACCCAAAGAAAAACAATAATGTCTTCTGATAAAAAGAATGTTGAAGAAATTTTTTGTTCATTTTGTGGAAAGCCAAAAGCTCAATCTAAAAATTTAATTGCGGGAATTTTCGCATACATTTGCGATGAGTGTGTTGAAAATTCAATGTTACTTTTACAAAATAAAAAAAGCGAAACTCTTTCGCCCAAATCGCAAGAACTTCTTTCCAAAGAAATAAATTCTAACAGAACGTTAATACCATCTTCTATAAAATCGCTTCTTGACAATTATGTAATTGGACAAGAGCGAGCAAAAAAAATTCTTTCAGTTGCGGTTTACAACCACTTCAAACGAATACGACAATCTGAAAATAAATTATTTGGAGATGTTGAACTTGAAAAAAGCAATGTACTTTTAGTTGGAGAAACGGGAACAGGAAAAACACTTCTCGCACAAACACTTGCAAAAATTCTTTCAGTTCCATTTGCTGTTTCTGATGCAACAACTTTGACAGAAGCTGGATATGTTGGAGACGATGTTGAATCAATTTTGGTTTTGCTTTTACAAAATGCAAATTATGATGTTCACCGTGCGGAAAATGGAATTATCTATATTGATGAGATTGATAAAATTTCTCGCAAAAGTGATTCGGCATCAATTACACGCGATGTTTCAGGAGAAGGAGTTCAACAAGCACTTCTTAAAATTTTA
>SXSO01000145.1 GCA_005792205.1 Bacteroidota bacterium
ATTTATTATTTAAATATTATTATGTTTGTTGATACACATTGTCACTTATTTTATAACGATTATGACTCAGATTTTAAAGATGTCATAAATCGTGCATTTGAAAAAAAAATAAATTGTTTTATAATTCCATCAACAGATTTAAATTCTTGTAAAAAATCAATTGAACTTTCTGAAAAATATGATTCAATTCATGTGGCCGTTGGAATTCATCCACACGAAGTTGCGAAAGCAACAGAATTTGATTTGTATGAAATTGAAAAACTTTCTACAAATAAAAAAATTGTAGCGATTGGTGAAATTGGAATTGATTATCATTATGATTTCTCTCCAAAAGAAATTCAAAAAAAACTTTTTGAAACGCAAATTGAAATTGCAATTCGCAAAAATTTGCCAATAATAATTCACGAAAGAGAATCTCAAAAGGATATTTTTGAAATAGTAAAAAGAATCGTCGCTGAAAATCCAAATTGGAGAAAAGGCAATAAAAAAGGGGTGTTTCATTGTTTTAATGGATATACAAATTTTGCAGAAAAAGTTATTGATCTTGGTTTTATGATTTCATTTACAGGATTTATTACATTCAAACAAAAAATGGATAAAATAAATTCAATGCAAGTTGTTGCAAAAGAAATTCCACTTGAACACATTATGCTTGAAACCGATTCTCCATATTTAACCCCTGTTCCAAATCGCGGAAAACGAAATGAACCATCTAATATAATTTATATTGCTCAAAAAATTTCTGAAATAAAAAATATTCCAATTGAAACTGTTGCAAAAATTACAACAGAAAATGCAATAAAATTTTTTAATATAAAAATATAATCCACCGTTATGAAAAAAAACATTCTTCTTTTCTTATTGATTTTATTGAGTCAAATAACTGTTGCAAAAGAAAATAATGATGAAAATTTAAAAACAATTTTAAAAATTCAAGATGCTCGTGAAAGAAAAAGTAAAAAACTCATTTCATTTCTTTCCAATAAAAATAATGAAATAAAACTTGCAACGATTATTGCCTTTGCAAACATTCAAGATACAACGGTTATTTATAATTTGCTAAAATTTTTAGAAAATAAAAATGAGAAAATAAAAATGACAACAGCATTTGCCATTGGACAAATTGCAATTGAATTAAGTGATGTTGGAAAAAAAAATCTTGAAGAAAATTTTTTTGAAAAAAAACTTTTCACAACGAATAGAATGATTGAAGAGTTTGGAAAATTTTGTTCCGTAAATGGTTTAGAGAAGTTTGTGAATATATTTTCAAAAGAAAATGATGAAGAAAAAATAGCATCAGTTATTTTAGCAATTTCAAGAAGTGCAATGAGAAGAATTACTTCAAACACAGCAACTCAATTTGTTTTGGACAAATTAAATTCTAACAACGAAATTATATTAGAAAATTGTTTTTATTCACTTCAACGAATTGGAAAATGTGATTTAATAGAAAATAATTTAGAAATTATAATTCCATTTTCTTTGAGTGAAAATAGTTTTGTTCAACAAAATGTGGCAACACTTTTTGGAAAAATTGCAAACGAAAAAACGCTTTTTTCTCTTTCAACAATGATAGAAAACGACGATTGGAAAATTGTTGTGAATTCAATAAATAGTTTAGGAAAATACGATTTAAAAAAATATCAAGGAGTTTTTTTTATTTTACTTCCGCTTTTGGAAAGCGACAATGAGCATATTTTATTTTCTTCAATAAAATCAATATCAAACTTGGATTTTATAGATTCAATAAATTTAGATTTGAAAACAGAAATTTGGAATAAACTAACTAACATTGCAAAAAATGAAGAGGGAAATTTTTCAATTTATTTGCAATCAGAAGCAAGTTTTGTTTTGGCAAAATTATTTAAAAATAAAGCAAAAGAAATTGTTTTTCCAAAAGCAAAAAGTGCAAAACAATTAAACTCAAAACTAATTCAATCACTTGGATTTTATTCTGAAAAAAATACACTTGACGAAATTTTTAATTGGGCAAATTCTGACGACAAAACGTTTTCTTATAGCGGAATTGAAGCAGCAAAAATTTACTTTTCACTCAATAAAAATCAAAACGAAATAAGTTTTGCAAAAGAAAAAATTATGGAACTTCTTTTAACAAAAAAAGATATTGCCGTTCGTTCAAATTTGATTTCTTTAATTGCAGATACAATTTTTACAGAAGAATTTTTTATTGAACCACTTATTCAAATTTACAAAACGCAAACAAACGAAACGGGAATCGAAGTGAAACAAGAAATACTTTCTACTCTTGCAAAAATAAAAAGTAAATCGTCTCAAAAATTTTTGGAAAGCGAACTTACAAATTCAGAAAAAACACTTGCCACTCTTTCTGCAAACGCATTGAAAGAAATTACTGGAAAAGATTTTTCAAAAAAAATTCACGTTTCAGAAAAACCAAAAAAAGAAATTGATTTTAAATTGTTAGATGAAATAAAAGACACAACACTTGTTGAAATAAAAACACAAGTTGGAAATTTTAAAATTGAACTCTATAAAAATTTTGCGCCACTTACGGTTTTGAGTTTTTTAAATCTTACAAAAAGTGGATTTTACAATAATACAATTTTTCATAGAGTTGTTCCTAATTTTGTTGTTCAAGGAGGAGATCAAAGAGGCGATGGTTTTGGCGGACCAAATTATACACTTTGCACAGAAACTTCTCTTCTAAAATATGACGACGAGGGAATTTTTGGAATGGCATCTGCGGGAAAAGATACGGAAGGGTCACAATTTTTTATCACACATTCTCCGTCTCCGCATTTGGATGGACGATATACAATTTTTGGAAAAGTTGTTGAAGGAATGGAAATTGTAAATGAAATTTCTGTTGGAAGTGAAGTTTATGAAATTGGAATTGTGAAATAATTTTTTTGACAAAATATAAATTGTAAAACTAATTTTATTTTTCTGTTAAAATAGATTTTCTTTTTATTTATTAAATCCGATTTTGGAGAGATATTTGTTTGTACAAATCCTTATTTGGGAGAATAATTTGTAACGGAAAATTTTTCCGTTTTATTGCCTAAAAGAGGAAATTTTTTCCTGTCAAATTGATTGATTTTGTAATAAAATGACTTTTTGTAATATGACGATTTCACTCAATAAATTAGTACCGTTTCGGTCAAAAGTAAACCATTCCGATGAGGAAAAATACTCTTCTTGTGAATAAAAACACTCCAAAATTTTACAGAACAAATCCAATTTAAAAGAAATAAAAACCTGTTTGGAATAATGTTTTTAATCGGTTGAAAGAGTAATTCCATTTTAAAAAAAAATAATTTTCAAAAACATTTTATTGATTTTATTTTATTTAATCAAATTTTTACAAAATAAATTTCAAAAAATAATTGTGAAAAGTTTTTGAAAAAAATTCGTTAATCACTTCACAAAAGATTTCATATTTTTTATAAAATTTTTTTTATGAAAGAAGTCGTAATTGTTTCTGCGTGTCGCACACCAATTGGATCATTTCAAGGAAGTTTAAGTCAATTTACATCGCCACAACTTGGAGCATTTGTAATTAAAGAAATTATTTCTCGCACAAAAATTTCTCCTGAAATTATTGACGAAGTAATTATGGGAAATGTTTTAACATGTGGAGTTGGACAATCTCCAACTCGTCAAGCAGCAATTTTTGCGGGACTAAATGAAAGCGTTCAAACAATGACAATAAATAAAGTTTGTGGAAGTGGTTTGAAATCTGTTATGCTTGCAACTCAATCAATTAAATGTGGCGACGCAAATACAATAATAGCAGGCGGAATGGAAAGTATGAGCAATGTTCCATACATTTTAGAAAAAGCAAGAACAGGATATCGTTTTGGAAATTCGCAACTTGTGGATTCAATTATCAAAGACGGACTTTGGGATGTGTATAATAATTTTCATATGGGAAATGCGGCAGAAATTTGTGCGAGTGAAAGTAATATCTCTCGCAACGAACAAGATTTATTTGCTATTCAAAGTTACAAAAGAGCAATTGTTGCGCAAGAGAAAAAATTATTTGCAGAAGAAATTGTTTCAATCCAAAATGGAAATGATTTAATTAGTGAAGATGATGAACCAAAAAAAGTGAAGTTTGAAAAAATTCCAAACCTAAAACCAGCATTTCAAAAAGATGGAACTGTAACTGCAGCAAACGCATCTAAAATAAATGACGGAGCTGCCGCAATTCTTCTTATGTCAAAAGAAAAAGCGGAAGAATTAAATATAAAACCGCTCGCAAAAATTATTGACTATTTATCTTTTGCTAAAAAACCAGAGCATTTTACAACAGCACCAATTGATGTAATTGAAAAACTTTTTAAGAAAAATAATTTCACAAAAGATGAAATTGATTTATTTGAAATCAACGAAGCATTTTCAGTTGTAACACTTGCAGCAGAAAAAAAATTAAATTTAGATCCTGAAAAAGTAAATGTAAATGGTGGAGCAGTTGCTCTTGGACATCCAATTGGAGCAAGCGGAGCAAGGATTTTAACAACATTGATTTATGCGTTAAAGCAAAGAAATTTGAAACGAGGACTTGCCTCAATTTGTATCGGAGGAGGAGAAGCAAGTGGAATTATTATTGAAATGATTTAAAAAAAATTGAAATGGAAATAAAAAACATAACAGTAATTGGAAGTGGAACAATGGGAAATGGAATTGCACATTCATTTGCGCAAAATGGATTTGATGTAACATTGTGCGATGTGAAAAAAGAATTTTTATTGCGAGCAATAAATACAATTTCAAATAATTTGGATAGACAAGTTAAAAAAAATATTTTAACTGAAACACAAAAAGTAGAAACACTTACGCGAATAAAAACAAATACATCATTTGAAGAAGCCGCAAAGACAAGCGATTTAGTGATTGAAGCAGTTTTTGAAAACGGTGAATTGAAAAAAGATATTTTTAAAAAACTTGATAACTCTTGTAACGAATCAACAATTCTTGCGTCAAACACGTCTTCAATTTCAATCACAGAAATTGCTGCTGTTACAAATCGTCCTGAAAAAGTAATTGGAATACATTTTATGAATCCAGTTCCAATGATGAAACTTGTGGAAATTATTTGTGGATATTCCACTTCAAAAGAAACTCTCACCGCAACAAAAGAAATAATTTTAAAATTGGAAAAAGTTGGAGTTGAAGTTCAAGATTTTCCGGGATTTATTTCAAATAGAATTTTATTGCCAATGATAAATGAAGCAATTTATTGTGTATATGAAAACGTTTCAACGGCGGAAGCAATTGATACGGTGATGAAGCTTGGAATGAATCATCCGATGGGACCACTTCAACTTGCTGATTTTATTGGGTTAGATGTGTGTTTGAATATAATGAATGTTTTGTATGAAGGATTTGGCGACTCAAAATACCGTGCTTGTCCATTGTTAAAGAAAATGGTTGCTGCGGGATTTTTAGGAAAAAAATCTGGAAAAGGATTTTATAATTATTGATAAGAAAAAAATATAATTACGAAAATTTATAGAGATTGAAATAAATTTTTAAAATAAAATATAAAATATGAACTTTACCTTTGATGAAACACAATTGATGATACGAGAGACCGCTCGCAATTTTGCGGAAGCAGAACTTCGTCCAAATGTTGGCGAACGAGATGAGTTAGAAGAATTCCCTTACGAAGCAGTGAAAAAAATGGGCGAACTTGGATTTATGGGAATGAAAGTTTCCGAAAAATATGGTGGAGCAGGACTTGATGAACTTTGTTATGTTCTTGCGATAGAAGAAATTTCAAAAGTTGACGCATCAGCAGGAGTTATTATGTCGGTGAATAATTCACTTGTATGTTTCGGTTTGGAAAAATGGGGAACTGAAGAACAAAAGCAAAAATATCTTGTTCCTCTTGCGCAAGGAAAAATGCTTGGAGCATTTGCTCTTTCTGAACCAGAAGCAGGAAGCGATGCGACAAATCAACAAACAATGGCAAGAAGAGATGGAAATTTTTATTATCTCAATGGAACAAAAAACTTTATCACAAACGGAAGTAATGCTGATGTTGTTCTTGTGATGGCACAAACAGATAAAACAAAAGGAAGTCATGGAATTTCAACTTTTATTGTAGAGAAAAATTTTCCAGGATTTTCTGTTGCGAAGAAAGAAAAGAAATTGGGAATACGAAGTTCTGATACGGTTTCACTTGCGTTTAGTGATTGTAAAGTTTCTGTTGAAAATAGAATTGGCGAAGAAGGATTTGGTTTTAAATTCGCAATGAAAACACTTGACGGAGGAAGAGTTGGAATTGCCTCACAAGCAATTGGAATCGCAATGGCGGCGTTGGAAGAATCAGTTAAATATTCAAAACAAAGAAAAGCGTTTGGAAAATTTTTAGCAGAACATCAAGCAATACAATTTAAAATTGCCGATATGGCAATGAAAATTGAAGCAGCACAACTTCTTACACTTTCTGCTGCGGCAACAGGTTTTGATGATCCAAAATATGGATTTAAATCTGCGCAAGCAAAACTTTATGCGTCAAAAATTTCTGTGGAATGTGCTCTTGAAGCAATTCAAATTCACGGCGGATATGGATTTATCAAAGAATACCCCGTTGAACGACTTTTACGAGACGCGAAGATAACTGAAATTTATGAAGGAACTTCCGAGGTTCAACGAATTGTAATTTCAAGATATTTATTGAAATGATTTTTGTAAAATAAATTTTTGTTGTCGTAAAATAATTATTGGGACATAAAAATTTTTTGTGTCCCAATTTCGTTTTAAAATGGATTTCTTTTATTTGTGAAACCCGATTTTAGAGTTGTCTTTACTGACTTTTGACAAGTGGTTATAACCCCTTGTCTAGACGGAAAATTTTTCCGTTTTGTTGTCTAAAAGTGGAAATTTTTTCCTGTCAAATCGATTGGTATTGTAATAAAATGATTTTTTGTAATATAACGACTTCACTCAATAATTTCGTCCCGTTTCGGTCAAAAATGACTTGTTTTTTGAGTCGGAAGACTATGTTTGTGACCGAAACGATGATGTTTTTCTCCTGGAAGAGTGTATTTTCGGAAAAATGTAATCATTTCGGTCAAAAGTATAGTCCTCCGACGAGGAAAAACACTCTTCTTTCACACAAAAACACTCCAATTTTATACAAAATATAATTGGTTTTTCCGAATAAATTCCCAATTTTTTGAAACAAAAATACTAAGCTATTCAGTCCTTTTTTTCAATATAAAAAATGGAAATATGTTTTTGGTTTAAAGTTTAAAATTCAGTATCTTTGAATTAACCAAATTTAAATTTTATTTGGTGAAGTGTTTAAAAACCTATTTTAAAATAATGTTTCAAACAATTTTATTTACAATTAAATCACTTATTTACACGTTGTTATTCGGAGACAATAACAACTCAAAAAACATTTGTTTGAAACGCAAACTAATTAATTACAAGAAATTTTATTTATGCGAAAAGAGATTATTATTAATTCGACAAACGAAGAAGTACGAATTGCCATTACAGAAGACGGAAAACTTGTTGAACTTTATGTTGAAACATCAGATAGAGAAAGGTATGTTGGCAACATTTATTTTGGAAAAGTTGGAAAAGTTTTACCGGGAATTCAAGCAGCATTTATCAATGTTGGACATAAACAAGATGCGTTTCTTCACTTTTCTGACATTGGAACAACATATCAAGATTTTTCATATCTAGAAGGAGACGTTGATTTAGACAATGGAGAAGACAATTCCGATGATAACGAGAAAAAGGAACCTTCGCAAGAAAATGAGAAAACAAGTTTTCAGCAAAGAGAAATTCAAGTCCAAAAAATTACTGAACAACTAAAAACAGATGGCAAAATTGTTGTTCAAGTAACCAAAGAACCAACAGGAAATAAAGGCGTTAGAGTAACTTCTGAAATTTCACTTCCCGGAAGATATCTTGTCTTTCTTCCATTTGGAAACCGTTCAATTGGTGTTTCAAAAAAAGTGATGGACTTCAAAGAGAAAAATCGTTTGAGAAGAACGTTGCGAAATTTTGTTCCAAGAGAAAGTCAATACGGAGTAATAATTCGTACAAATGCCGTATATCAAAGCGATGAGTTATTAAAAAAAGATTTGGACTCGCTTATTGAAGAGTGGAAAGAGGTAGAAGTATTGCTAAAAAATAGCGAACCGCCAAAACTTATCTACAAAGAAGGAAATGCTCTTTCAACAGTTTTAAGAGATTTATTTTCGTCAAATGTTGAAAACGTTGTTGTAGATTCAAAAATTATTTATCGCGATGTTGTAAAATATCTTACCGTATATCAACCAGCAGTTGTTGATAAAGTTCAATATTACAAAGGCAAAGATCCGATATTTGATGTTTTTGGTGTTGAAAAAGAAGTTGAAAAAGCAATACAAAAAAAAGTTATGATTCCAAGTGGAGGATCAATTGTCATTGAACAAACAGAAGCAATGACGGTTGTAGATGTAAACACAGGAAAATTTGCGAGAAAGCAAGAACAAGAATTAAATTCGCTTCAAACAAATATGGAAGCTGCAAGAGAAGTTGCTAGACAACTTCGACTTCGTGATATTGGTGGAATTGTTGTCATTGATTTTATTGATTTAACTGATGAAAAAAATCAAAAGCGAATTTTTGAGGAATTAAAAAAAGAAATGCGAAAAGATAAAGCAAAATCAACTATTCTTCCGATGTCTGAATTTGGAATTGTTCAACTTACACGACAAAGAATTAGACAAAGTGTAATTCACTCATTTTCTGAACCGTGTCCAAACTGTAAAGGAGTTGGAATTGTAATTTCCAAATCTACAACTGTAAATAATATAGAAAGATGGTTAAGACGTTTTAAATCAGAAAATCACGGAATTAAAAGATTGACGCTTGTTGTAAATCCACATCTTATAGAATTTCTTCATCAAGGATTTCCAAGTAAAATTTTTCAATTGAAATTAAAATTTCATACGATGATAAAAATGGAAAGCAGCGAATCTGTTTCTCAAAATGAATTCAAATTTCTTTTGAAAAAAAATAAAGAAGATATAACTCAACAATTTTTAAATGTAAATTAAAAAAATAATCATGAAACTCTTTTTAGATACGGCAAACATTGATGAAATTAAACTTGCGGCGCAAACAGGATTGATTGATGGAATTACTACAAACCCATCTCTTGTCGCAAAAGAAAAAAAATCGTTTGAAGAATTATTACAAGAAATTTGTTCAATAATAAAAGGAGATATAAGTGCTGAAGTGACATCATTAGAAATAGATGGAATGGTTAAAGAAGGAAAACATCTTGCTAAAATTGCAGACAACATTGTTGTTAAAATTCCATTAACTCAAAACGGACTTTGTGCTGTTCAAAAATTAAAATCAGAAGGAATTCGTTCAAATGTAACACTTTGTTTTTCTCCATCGCAAGCACTTCTTGCTGCCAAAGCGGGAGCATATATTATTAGCCCTTTTGTTGGACGATTGGATGATATAAGCGAAGATGGAATGAATTTAATTCAACAAATAGTTCAAATCTATAACAATTACAATTTTGAAACACAAGTTCTTGTTGCAAGCTGCAGACACCCACTTCATGTAGTAAATTCAGCACTAATCGGAGCTCAAATAGCAACTCTTCCATACAAAGTTTTTGAGCAACTTATTAAACATCCATTGACAGATATTGGTTTAGAAAAATTTCTTTCCGATTGGAAAAAAGTAAATACTAAATGAAGAAAACTTCTCTTTATGAAATCCACAAACAACTTGGAGCAAAACTAATTCCATTTGCGGGATTTGAAATGCCAATTCAATATAAAAGTATTATTGAAGAATATTTTGCTGTGCGAAATTCTGTCGGAGTGTTTGATGTTTCGCATATGGGAGAAATTGAAATCAAAGGAAAAGATGCCTTTGATTTTGTTCAGTATTTGACAACAAACGATATTTCAAAATTGGAAAGTGGAAAAGTTCAGTATTCATCCATGTGTTACGAGAATGGTGGAATTGTAGATGATATTCTTGTTTATAGCTTTGGAAGATTTTTTCAAATTGTTGTAAATGCTTCAAACATTGAAAAAGATTTCAATTGGATGAAAGAAATTGGAAAAAATTTTGATATTGAAATAACGAATAAAAGCGATGAAATTTCGCTTCTTGCAATTCAAGGAAAAAATTCTTTAAATACACTTCAAAAAGTTTTTGATATAGATTTATCTACTTTGAAATTTTACACATTTACAAAAACAAAATTTTTGGAAAAAGAAATTCTAATTTCACGAACAGGATATACGGGAGAACTTGGTTTTGAACTTTACTTTCCAAGCGAAAAAAAAATTTCAGAAGAAATTTGGAACAAAATTTTTGAATGTGGAAAAGAATTTAACATTCAACCAATAGGACTTGCGGCAAGAGATTTATTGCGACTTGAAATGGGATATTGTCTTTATGGAAATGATATTAGCGAGGAAGTAAATCCAGTAGAGGCAAGTTTAGATTGGATTACAAAATTTCAAAAAGAGTTTGTTGGAAAAAATACAATTGAAAATTCTATTAAGAGTGGAATTGGAAAAAAACTTGTTGCGTTAAAATTTAATGGAGAAAAAGTTTTTCCACGAAATGGATATGAAATTTTTAAAGACAATATAAAAATTGGCAAACTTACAAGTGGAATCATTTCGCCAATTTTAAATTCTGGAATTGCACTTGGGTTTGTTCACACAAATTTTTCTACAGTTGGAAATGAAGTAGATGTTTTAGTAAGAACAAAATTTGAAAAAGCGAAAATTGTTGAACTTCCGTTTGTAGAAAGAAATCCAAGATAAAAAAATGAAAATAGATGTACATTTTTCTCCATCATCAATTGACGAACTTTCTTTAAAAGAAAAAGTTTGTATTGTAATTGATGTTTTAAGAGCGACAAGTTCAATTGCAACTGCATTTTCAAATGGAGCAAAAGAAGTTTTTCCTGTAAATACTGTTGCAGAAGCAGGAAAAATTGCATCAAATACATTTGGTGGAATTGTGCTTGCGGGAGAAAAAAACGGAGTTATCATTGAAGGGTTTCATTTGGGAAATTCACCAAGTGAATATACAGAGGAAAAAGTAAAAAATAAAACAGTTGTTTTTACTTCTACAAATGGTTCAAATGCAATTTTAAAAACGCGATTTGCAAAAATTTCTCTTCTTGCAAGTTTTTTAAATATTGGAAAAGTTTCTAACTTTCTTGTTGAAAAAAATTCTGACTTTACAATTATTTGTGCGGGAAAAAATAATTTATTTTGCGTTGAAGATACGGTTTGTGCGGGAATGATAATCTCATTTATTTCTGAAACGATTGATGTTGAACTTACAGATTCAGCTGTTGCAGCACTTGTGTTGTATAAAAATTTTGGACATAATATTCTAGATACATTAAAAAATTGTGAGCATGGAAATTTTCTTTGTGAAATTGGATTTGAAAACGATTTAACAGTTTGTAGTTCGTGTGATTTGCTTTCTGTAATTCCAATATATTCTAATAACTCAATAAAAAATTTTGAAAGAAAGGATAATTTATGAAATTGAAATTTTTGGTTTTAGTTTTTTTATCTCTAAAAGTTTTTTCACAACAAGATAGTTTAAAGGATAAAAAATATAATGAAAAAATTGAGGAAGAAGTTTTGATTGAAAAAGTTGCAATTGACACAGTTGAATTGAATGGAAAAAAAATACTAATTTTCAACAACTATTCTTGGGAATATATGGAAGAGAGTTTTTCAGATGAAGAAATTGTTTCTGAAACAGAAATTGTAGATGAAATGCTTAATTTATATGAAGAAAATTGGGATGAAGATGTAATTGACTCTTACAAAGAAACACGCGAAGAAGTTATTTCAAATGAAATTTCTATTCAACTTGTAGATGGAAGTTCAATGTTTACAATGCCAATTCATCGAATAGTTTTTTCAAAATTTGGTTTTAGAAGAAGACACTTTCATAAAGGCCTTGATATTGACGCAGATGCTGGTGATGTAATTTATTCAGCGTTTGATGGAAAAGTTCGCTATGCAAAATACAATAAAGGTGGTTATGGAAATCTTGTTATAATTAGACACGCAAATGGTTTGGAAACATATTATGCACATCTATCGCAAATAAATGTTGAGCCAAATCAATCTGTAAATTCAGGAGAAGTAATTGGAATTGCAGGAAAAACAGGAAGAGCAAGGGGAATTCATCTTCACTTTGAAACTCGCTATTATGATTTTGCTTTTAATCCTGAAAAAATAATTGACTTCAAAAATCAAAAGTTGATAAGCGAAAATATAACTTTGAAAAAAAATGATTTTATTCCTAAAAAACTAAAATCAACATATAAATCAAAAACCCATAAAGTAAAAAAAGGAGAAACGCTTTCATCCATTGCAAAGCGAAATGGAACAACAGTAAAAACATTGATGAAGCTAAATAACTTAAACTCAAAGAGCGTGCTTAAAAGTGGAAAAAAAATAAGAGTTCGTTGATTTATTTTGTTTGTAAATTTTTATCTTCCATAAAGTTATTTATGAAAAAAATTTTTCTTTTAAATTTCATTTTTTTCACTTCCATTTTTTCCAACGAAACATATTTTGGAAAAAACAAATTACAATACAAAAATTTCAATTGGTATTATCTTCAATCAAATCACTTTGATGTATATTTCAACGATGGTGGATATGATATTGCGGTATTTTCTTCCGAAAAACTTGAGAACGCATTAACTTCCATTTCAAAAACATTTAAGTATAAAATTACAAAGAGAATTCCTGTAATTCTTTACAACTCTCACAATGATTTTCAACAAACAAATGTTATATCAAGCTATTTGGAAGAAGGAATTGGTGGAGTTACTGAACTTTTTAAAAATCGCATTATCCTTCCTTTTGAAGGTGATTATAAAAAATTTCAACATGTAATTCATCACGAACTTGTGCATGCTGTAATTAACGATATGTTTTACGGAGGCTCATTGCAAAATATTATTTCAGGAAGAATCACGTTTCAACTTCCGCTTTGGTTTAATGAAGGACTTGCTGAATATGAAGCATTGAAGTGGGATGTAAATAGCGATATGTTTATTCGTGATGCTGCTTTGAATGAATATCTTCCTGATATTGAAAATCTTTCGGGATATTTTGCTTATCGTGGAGGACAATCAATTTGGTGGTATATTGTAAATAGATATGGGGAAGAAAAAATTTCTGAAATACTTCACAATGTAAAAAATTTAAAAAGTGTTGAAGGAGGATTTAATTATTCTCTTGGATTTGGAATTGAAGAATTTTCTAAAAGATGGAAAGAAGGAATCAAAAAAAAATTTTTTCCTGATATAAAAACATTTGAAACAGTAAAAGATTTTTCTACACAAATTACAAATCACAAAAAGGAAGAATGTTTTTACAACACATCTCCTACGATTTCTCCAAAAGGAGATAAAATTGTTTTTATTTCAGATAGAGAAAACTATTTTGATGTTTATTCTTATTCTACAGTTGATAAAAAAGTAAAAAAAATTATTAAAACCCAAAGGACATCTAATTTTGAGGAACTTCATCTTTTAACTCCAGGAATTACATTTTCTCCCAATGGAAAAAAAATTGCAATTGCAGTTAAAAGTGGAGGATCTGATGCAATTGTAATTTTTGATATTGAAACGGAAGAAGAGCAAACAATTGTTTTGCCTCTAAATGGAATTTATTCTGTTGATTGGTCTCCAGTTGATGAAAATAAAATTGCATTTGTTGGAATAAATGAAAAGCAGTCAGATATTTTTTTATATGATATGAAAAGTTTGAAACTGGAAAATTTGACAAATGATATTTCTAGCGATATTGATCCATCTTGGTCTAAAGATGGAAAAAAAATTTATTTTTCATCGGATAGAAATTCCAATATAAAATTTCAGTTTGATATTTATTCTTGCGAAATTGAAAATAAAATAGTTTCGCAGATTACAAATTTTCCTGAAAGTGATGAAACCTCCCCAATTGCATCAAAAAGTGGTGAAGAAATTTTATTTCTTTCTGATGCAAATGGAATAAATAATATTTACAAAGCAAATTTTAAAACAGGAAATATTCTTCCAATTACAAATTCTATTTCAGGAATTTATCAACTTTCCATTTCACAAGATGAAAAAAAACTTGTTTTCTCATCACTTTTGGATGCGGGATTTGATATTTTTCTTTTGACAAATCCATTTGAAATGAATTCAATTTCAGAAATTCCAAAAACGGATTTTAAAAAAAATCTCACTGAAAATATTTCTACAACTTTTTCAGAAGAAAATATTGAGGAAAATTATGCATATGATTTTTCAAAATATATTTTTGGAATAGATTCTAAGCCAACAAAAATAAATGATTCAATGTTTGTTGTGAAAGATAATTTGGATTCAAATGGAAATTTTATTGCAAATAGATACAAACTGAATTTTTCTCCCGATATTGTTACAGGAACGGTTGCATATAACACTTTGTATGGAGCACAAGGTTCAACATTTATGGCCTTTAGCGATATGTTGGGAAATCATCAAATTTATTTGCAAACAAATCTTGTTGTAAACGATTTGAAAGATGGAGATTATTCTCTTTCATATCTTTATCTTCCGAAGCGAATAGATTTTGCCTTTCAGATTTTTCATTCATCTCGTCTTTTGGATTTGGAAAACGACGGATATTTTTTACCATCTACGCGATTTCGTTCTTTTGGTGCAAATTTTTCTATGCTATATCCAATTGATAAATTTAAGCGAATTGATTTTGGTGCTTATTTTGTGAGATCGGTAAGAGAAAATCTTACGGGGTCAACAAAAAATTCTCGTTCGGATATTGTGTTTCCATCGTTAAATTTTGTGCACGATAACACATTGTGGGGATACATAAATCCTATTACTGGTTCAAGATATAATTTTTCTGTTTATGGAGTTCCCAAAATTGATGGGAGTAGAAATTTTATTTCTTCTACAATTGATTTTAGAAATTATTTTAGAATTTCTCGCGATTATTCTTTTCTTTCTCGAATTTTTTTGGGAGGAAGTTTTGGCGAAACGCCACAAAAATTTTTAATTGGAGGAGTTGACAATTGGTTAAATCATGAATTTGGAAATGTTGATATTCCAGTTGAAAGTCCTGAAGATTTGATTTTTTTAACGACAGCAACTCCGCTTCGTGGTTTTAATTATTATGAAGGAGTTGGAGAGAAATTTGCAATCACTAATTTTGAAATTAGATATCCTTTTATTGGTTTTGTTGCAGTTGGACCACTTCCTATTTTTTTTCAGAGTTTGATGGGAACAGTGTTTCTTGATGTTGGCGGAACTTGGAATAAAGAAAAATCTTTTAGGGGAATAGAAAAAATAAATGGCGAAATAGTTACAAAAGATTTATTGATTGGAACAGGAACGGGAATTAGAATTTTTGTATTTGGGTTTATTTTAAAACTTGATGTTGCGTGGAGTTACAATATAAAAAATTTTTCAAAACCGAAGTATTATATCTCACTTGGAGAAGATTTGTAATTAGTGCACCTGAAGGGAGTCGAACCCCTAACCCTCAGTTCCGAAGACTGATGCTCTATCCAGTTGCGCTACAGGTGCAAAAAAATTTTCAAAATATATGAATTTTTATTTCTCACTATCTGTAAAAAACATTGAAAAAATTTCTTAAACATATTTCTTTTCTTACGATTGCAGATTTTTCAAGCAGAATATTTGGATTTTTTGTTACAGTTTTTTTGACACGAAATTTTTCTGTTTCAGATTTTGGATTGATTCAAATTGGATTTGCAATTTTATCTTTTGGTTTAGCAGGGATAAATCCTGGAATCCAAATTTATGGAGCAAGAAAAATTTCGCTTGAAAAAATAGATGAAAGTGAATTTATTTCAAACATATTTTTTCTTCGTCTTTTCCTTTCTACAATTTTTATTTTGATTTCAATTATCATTTCAAAAGTTTTTTATACAGAAAATATTTTTTTTGTGTTTTTATTTTTGCTTTCACTTTTTCCAAACGCAATTTCTTTGGAGTGGTATTTTCAAGCGAAAGAAAAAATATCTTTGATAAGCAAAAGTAGATCTGTGATGCAAATAATTTTTTCAATATTGTGCTTTGTATTGGTTTATTTTTTTAGAGATATAAATTTCGTTGCGGTTTCTTTGTTGATTGCAAATTTGGTTTCTGCGTTTATTTTATTATTTGGGTTAGATTTTTCTATAAAAAAAATTCTTTCTAATTGGAAAATAAACGAATGGAAATCTATTTTAAAAAATTCACTTCCAATTGGATTTGGAAATTGGATTGCACAAATTGGAATCAGTTTTCCACCAATTGCGATAGTATTTTTTTCAAGTTCAAAAGAAGTTGGAATTTTTTCTGCTGCGAATAAAATTGTGTTTTTCGCATTGATGATTGATAGAATTTTTTTCTTTCTTTTTTACCCAATTATTTTGCAAAGTGAAAATAAATCACGAGAGAATCTAAAAGAAACTATAAACATTGCTTTAAAAGTTATTTTTGCTATTTTACTTCCACTTTGCGTTTTTTGTTTTTTATTTTCTAACGACCTAATTTTTTTCGTATATGGAACAAGTTATTTTGATGCAATAAATGTTTTAAAAATTTTGATTTGGTTTGTCTTTGCAACAACATTTAATAGCATTTTTATTTTTGGATTAATCTCAATTGGAAAAGAAAAAATTTATTCTCTCACAATTTTTTTAGGAACAATTTTTCAAATTTGTTTGATTGCCGTTGGAAGTTATTTTTCCAATTCAATTGGAGCATCAATTGGAATTGTTGTTGGAGAATTTTTAATAATGGTTTTGATGGTTTTGCAATTCAAAAAATTTGTTTTCGGAATTAATCTGAATTTTTTTTGGAAACCAATTATTGCTGCGATTACAATGTTTGCAATTTATTTTTTTGAGATAAATATATTTTTAGAAATGATTTTATCTGTGTTAATTTTTGCAGTTATATTTTTACTGTTCAAAGGAATTTCAAAAAACGATTTAGACGTTTTAAAAAATATTTTATAATGAAAATTTGTGTTGGTATTGTTAAAAAAAACTTTGTATGGGAAAATTTCTTTTTTCAAAATGGAGTTTTTTTTGAAGAAGTAAATTTTGAGAATTTGAATTATTCTGTTATTGTTGTGAATGATTTTTTAGATGAGTTTAAAAAAGAGAAAATAAAAACATATTTGAAAAATGGGGGAAATGTTTTAACCTCTACAAAATTTTTGAAAAACCTTTTTTATCTCAAAACTCAAAAAATGTATGTGAAATCAATACTTCCAGATAGAGATGAAATTTTTAAAACAAATTTTTTGATTGATATAAATTCAATTTGTGAAATTGTAGAAGGAGCAAATTTTTTAATTGACAAACATAAAAATTATACAACATTTGTAACAGAAAAATTTGGTGGAAAATTAATTTCATTTCCATTTGAACTTGATGAAATTCTTTCTTTGCAAAAAACTCAAACGAAAAATTTTTTTTCAAACACAAAAATATTTCCATATGAAAAAGTTTCTTCTGTTTCAAAAAATGAATTGCGAAAACTTATTTTCAACGCGATTGAATTTTTACATCACAAAAAAAAATTACCGTTTATTCACCTAAATTTTTTCCCAAACGCTCAAAAAAATATTTTTTTATTTAGAGTTGATACGGATAAAGCAAATAAATTTGAAGTTGAGAACCTTTACAAAACCATTGAAAAATATGGAATAAAAGCAACATGGTTTTTAGATGTTAAAACTCAATTAAGCAATTTTGATAGTTACAAAAAATTTGAAAACCAAGAACTTGCACTACATGGTTATTATCACAATAGTTTTGAAACAGAAAAAAGGTTTTTTGAAAACATTTCTATCGCAAAAAATATTTTGCAAAAAAATAATTTTTTCCCAAACGGATTTGCTACTCCTTTTGGTGAGTGGAGTTTTAAAATGCAAACCGAAATTGAAAAATTTAATTTCAACTATTCTTCTGAATTTTCATTTGATTATGATAACATTCCATCATTTCCAAAAAACTCAAATACACTTCAAATTCCAATTCATCCAATTTGTATTGGAAGTTTGAAAAACGCAAATATGACTGAACCAGAAATGAAAAATTATTTTTATTTTGAAATTCAGAAAAAAAAAAAATTGCAATGAACCACTTGTATTTTATTATCATCCAAAAGATGGAAATGAAAATGTTTTGGAATTTATTTTTGAACAAGTAAAAGAATTTTCCAATTTAACGTTTGAAGAATTAGCATCTTTTTGGAAAAAACGAGAGCAATTTTTAAAACAACAAAACTCAGTTGAAATTGAAAATGAACAAATTAAAATTCAAAATTTTTCTGATGAGTTTCAATATAGAATTATAACTGAAAATGGTGAAACTGTTATTGAAAAAAATAATTGTAGTTTGAGTGAACTAAATTTTGAAAAAAAACTTTTCCAATTTGATAAACAAAAATTATTTCGCACAAGGAATTTTTCTCCACGACTTATCAAAATTAAAGTGCAAACATTTTTTAGAAAAAAGTTTTGAATCAATGATAGAAAAAGAAAAAGCATATAATAAAACTTCTGAACTCAGTCAAAAATTTTCGGAGCAATTCTTTTACGGTTTAACACAGAGGAAATAAAAATTGTTGAAGGAAAACCACAAAACAAGAGATTGTAACACAAGGTTTTGCGCTGTATTTATTCACTTTTGACAATGGATTATAACCCATTGTCTAGAGTGAAAAATTTTTCCGTTCCACTGATTGACATTGTGTGAAAATGACTTTACATGGCATGTATTCGTGTTGTAATGGCATGTCAACGACTTTTCGTAAAAAAATAAATCATATTTTTGTGAAAGAAGTTAAAAAAATAAATGAATATTTTAATCGTCTCAAATTTAATTGGTGCTACTTCTGTTGGTGGAATGTTTATCCAAATTCAAAATACAGCAAAATTTTTGAGTGAAAAAAAATTGAATGTAACACTTCACAATCCATTTGAAAAAATTGAGAAAAATAAATTTGATGCAATTCATATTTTCGGTGCCAACATTTCAACATATCATTTTGTAAATGAACTTCATAAAAAAAATATTCCGTTTTTTCTTTCTCCAATTTTTTTTTCAACACATTCTACTAGAAAACTTAAACTTGCATTAACGTCACAAAAAATTTTTCAAAAAATTTTAAGTGGAACATTTAACGATATTGGAATTGTAAATCAAATGTGCAAAATGGCAAAAGCAATTTTGCCAAACACAAATGAAGAAAAAAAATTGATTCAAAATAGTTTCAATATAGAAGAAGAAAAAATCGTTGTCATTCCAAATGGAGTTGATAAAAATTTTGCAAACGGAAACCCGGAAGAATTTGAAAAACAATTTGCAGTAAAAAATTTTGTTTTGAATGTTGGATATTTTGGAAAACGAAAAAACACATTGAAGCAATTGAACATTGCGTCAAAAATGGATTTGCAATTTGTTTTTATTGGAGAAAGTTTTGACGACAATTATTCTTACGAATGCAAAAAAATTATTTCCAATTCAAAAAATATTTTGCACATAAATAAATTGGAAAATAATTCTGAACTTTTGAAGTCAGCATATTTTTCTGCAAAAGTATTTTGTCTTCCATCACTTTTTGAAACTCCCGGAATTGCAGCACTAGAAGCAGCGATTTGTGGAACAAACATTGCAATTACAAAATATGGTGGAACAAAAGAATATTTCTTAAATTATGCTGAATATATTGAGCCAAAAAGCGAAGAGGCAATTAGAAATGCAATTGAAAAATCTTTTCAAAAAGAAAAATCAGAAAATTTAAAAATACATATTTTAGAAAATTATACTTGGGAAAAAATTGCTCAAACAACAATTGATGCTTATAAAAAATTTTTATGAATGCTAAACAAAAAAAAATTGTAACAACTTCAAACATTGAAATTCCCGAACAACTTGGAAAAGAAAAATCAGGAGAATTTCCATTCACTCGTGGAATTTATCCATCAATGTATCGCACACGTCATTGGACAATGCGACAATATGCGGGATTTGGAACTTCCGAAGAATCAAACAAACGATATAAATATCTTCTTTCGCAAGGAGTTACCGGACTTTCCATTGCGTTTGATTTGCCAACTCAAATTGGATACGATAGTGATTCTAAAATTTGCGAAGGTGAAGTTGGAAAAGTTGGTGTTGCAATTGATTCACTTGCTGATATGGAAACTCTTTTCAGTGGAATTGAACTTGAAAAAATTTCAACATCAATGACAATAAATTCCACAGCAGGAATTTTACTTGCAATGTATGTTGCTCTTGCAAAAAAACAAAATGCAAATTTGAAAAAACTTTCAGGAACAATTCAAAACGATATTTTAAAAGAATATTCTTCACGAGGAACTTATATTTATCCTCCACAAAAA
This sequence comes from Bacteroidota bacterium, assembly GCA_005792205.1. Lineage (GTDB taxonomy): Bacteria > Bacteroidota > Ignavibacteria > UBA10030 > F1-140-MAGs086 > F1-140-MAGs086. The sequence goes on from SXSO01000145.1 coordinate 20,433, forward strand.
TCTATGAAATTAATTACGGATATTTTCAAATGGTGTAATAAAGAAATTCCAAGTTGGAATCCGATTTCAGTTTCAGGATATCATATGCGAGAAGCTGGATGTAATGCTGTTCAAGAAGTTGCATTCACACTTTCAAATGGAATTGAATATGTTCGTTCGGCAATTGATAGTGGTTTAAATATTGATGATTTTGCATCACGAATTTCATTTTTCTTTAACATTCACAACAATTTTTTTGAAGAGATAGCAAAACTTCGAGCAGCAAGAAAAATGTGGGCAAAAATTATGAAGGAAAGATTCAATGCAAAAAATGAAAACTCAATGAAACTTCGGTTTCATTCGCAAACAGCAGGTTCAGCATTGACACAACAACAAGCATTTGTAAATATTTCGCGAGTTTCGTTTCAAGCACTTGCTTCAGTTTTAGGAGGAACACAAAGTTTGCATTGCAACGGATTTGACGAAGCAATTGCACTTCCAACAGAAATGTCAGCAATGCTTGCTTTGCGAACTCAACAAGTTGTTGCTTATGAAAGTGGTGTTGTAGATAGTGTTGATCCTCTTGCGGGAAGTTATTTTGTAGAATACTTAACAGACGAAATTGAAAAAAGAGCATTTGATTATATAGAAAAAATTGATGAACTTGGAGGAGTTGTTTCAGCAATTGAACAAAAATATATTCAAGATGAAATTGCAAAATCGTCTTACGAATATCAAAAGCAAATTGAAAGCAAAGAAAAAATTATTGTTGGAATGAATGAATTTCAAGTTGATGAAAATCCACAATTTGAAATTTTAAAAATTGATGAAAGCATAAGAGAAAAACAAATCAAAAGATTGAACGAAGTAAAATCAAAAAGAAATTTTCAAAACGTGAAAATGTCTTTGCAATATCTTGAAAACGCAACACAGACAACAGAAAATTTAATGCCACATATTTTAAATTGCGTTGAGCAATATGCAACTATTCAAGAAATTTCAGATGCGTTTAGAAATGTTTGGGGGGAATACGAAAGTTAATTTTCAAAATGTGTGAAAAAATTTTGAGTTTCAAAATTTTTTTGTTCAGAACTTAAAATAAAATTTCCCGTTTCTTTTTCTTGAATGTATTCTCCGTTAAATTCTTTTCGCACAATTTTCGTTAGCATTTCAACAAAGATATCAATATCCTCATAGTTATTGTAACATCCAAACGATGCTCTTACCATTCCCGGTATTTTAGATTTATTTCCACTTATAATTTCATCAGTTAAAATTTTCTCTTCCTCTTTTGAAATGTTTAAAAGGTTTTTGACATAAGGTTGAGCACAAAAACATCCATTGCGAACACCAATTCCTCCTTCGTAACTTAAAATCGCAGCAACATGCGAATGAAACATTCCATCAACATTGAAAGTAATTACACCAACTTTATTTCTCAAATTAGAAGTTGGTCCGTAAAGAGTTATTTTGGGAATGTTTTGAATTTTTTTGTAAGCATATTCCAATAAATCCAATTCATGTTTTGCAATATTTTCCATTCCAAAATTTTCTAAAATAGAAATTGCTTTTGCACACGCAATTGCACCAACAACATTTGGAGAACCTGCTTCTTCTTTTTCAGGAACATTTGCCCAATGAACCTCATCAAGTGAAACAGATTTAACGGTTCCACCACCAACAATATCAGGAGCACCATTTTCAAAAATGGTTTTTGGAGCAATTAAAATCCCAGTTCCAAACGGAGCATAAAGTTTATGTGCAGAAAAGGCAATAAAATCAATATGTTCACTATCATCATTTGGTAGAATATTTATTTTTCTGTGTGGAGCAAGTTGTGCAGCATCTACAAAAATTTTTCCACCAACATTATGGCACCATCTCGCAATATCATGAATTGGATTTATAATTCCTGTAATGTTTGACGCACCACTTATTGCAACAAGTTTAATTTTACCTTTATATTCTTCAAGAGTTTTTTTAAGATGATCAATTTTTAAAAATCCATCTTCATCTGTTTCAATATGAATTAAATTTTTATGTTGCCTCCAAGGAAGATCATTTGAATGATGTTCCATTGATGTTGTAATTACAATATCATTTTCATTTATGCCTAATCTATTGCTTAGTTTGTTTATTACTTCAGTTGTATTTTTTCCAAATACCACAACATTTTCCTCTAAATCTGCACCAACAAAATCAGCAATTATTTTTCTTGACAAATCAAAAATATCTGTTGCAATTTTTGACTTTAAACCAACACCACGATGAACACCCGAATACCACGGCATAAAATCATTTATGCAACTCAACACTTGTTGAAATGTTGGAGTTGATGCTGCGTTATCTAAAAATATATATTGTTTGAAACCCCCATCAAGTGTTGGAACTTGTGTATCTATTCCAACAATATTTTGTCGTAAAGAGTCATTCATAAGTAAAAAATTTAGCCAATTTATTGAATTTATTTTTTGTAAAAAATTTTTTTGAATTCATATATTTATTATATGAAAGTAACCTCAATTTTATTTTTAATTTTATTTTTTGCACAAAAAAGTTTTTCGCAAATTATTTTTTCTCCACAAGAACTAAATTTTGAAAATGTATTCGCAAATCAAACGGATTCAATTTTTTTTACAATAAAAAATATTGGAGAAAACACAATTTTTATACACGATATAAATTCTCACACGAAAGAAATTTTTTTGAAAGACACAATTTTTACAATTGCAGAAGGCGAAAGCATTTCAACAAAACTTTATTTTTCATCAAAACATAATTTAACATATAAAGATTTTTTAACCATTGAAAACATTGGTGGAAATGGTGTTTTTGCAATTCCTATTTTTGTTTCTGCAAACTATATTGACACAAATTATTCATTTACAAAAAATTTAAAAGATGAAGATTTAAAAATTGCTCTACACAGTTTTACAAATTCTCACACATCTTTAAGCTACAACACAGCACGTGATAAAATGTTTGAAACGATTGATGATTTTTATTTCAACGATACAATTGAATGTGTTTATACAGGAAGAAAAATTTTTGCACAGAATAGAGCGGAAGCACAAAACCAAAATTTCAATACGGAACACACGTGGCCTCAAAGTATGTTTGGAAGCAATCTTCCGATGCAATCAGATTTATATCATCTTTATCCAACTGATGAAACTGCAAATTCTGTTCGCAGTAATTTTCCGTTTGGCTTTGTTGTGCAAAATATAACTTGGCAAAATGGCGGTTCTAAATTGGGAAAAAATTCTTTCAATCAAACTGTATTTGAGCCGCGAGATTTGCACAAAGGAAATGTAAGTCGTTCGCTATTTTATTTTATTGTGCGATACGATTCAAATTTTTCTAACTTCATTGATAACACACAAGAATTTATTTTGAAGAATTGGAATTCGTTTGATATTCCTGATGAAAAAGAAATTGTGCGAAACAATAGAATTTTTTCTTTTCAAAACAAACGAAATCCATTTATTGATCATCCTGAATTTATTGAGCGAATCACAAAATTCAATAGCGTTTATTACACTCCAAAAAAAGAAAAAATTTTTGTTTCAGAAAATTTTATTGACACTTTGATTACAACGGTTGGAGATACAAATGGTTGGAATTTTGTAATTGGAAATTTGGGAAATGACACGTTAAAAATTTTTTCTATGGAGTTTTCTACTCCAAATTTTTCAATTGAAAATTTTTCACAAACTATTTTTGAAAACTCATTTCAAAATATAAAAGTTAAGTTTCACCCAATAGATATTGCTCAAAACTATTTTGATACATTGAAAATTTTTTCAACGGATGAAAACTTTCCTCAAACAAAAATTCCAATTTTTGGAATTTTAAATCCAAATTTTGTTGATGAAAATAATTTTACAACAAAATTTTATTTACAACAAAATTTTCCAAATCCGTTTAATCCAAAAACTGTGATCTTGTTTTCATTAGCAAATGTGGAAATTGTGTCATTAAAAATTTATGACATTTTGGGACGTGAAGTTGTAAGTTTAATCAACAATGAACGATATGAAAGTGGAACTCACAAAATTGATTTTGACGCAAATAATTTAAATAGTGGAATTTATTTCTATAAACTCACAACAAATAATTTTTCCGAAATGAAGAAATTGATTTTGACAAAATAAATTTTTTGTTGTTGTAAAAAAAATATTGGGACATAAAAAAATTGTGTCCCATTTTTATTTTATATAAAAAATAAGTTGATAAAATTATTTTTCTAAAGCTATTTTGGAAAACTTTAAAAATAATTTCTGTCCAAATATAAATTGGAAAATACAATTTTCTTTTATTTGTGAAACCCGATTTTAGTGCGGTATTTATTTGTCCAAATCGTTATTTGGGAAAAATTATTTATTGTAGAATGTGTTGCTTTTAATTTTCTTTTAGTGCTTTTTTGCGAAGGAGATATTTTGGTTTTTTATTTTTTTCAACAGTTGCTTTTGTAATAATACATTTTTTTATTTCTCTATTTCCAGAAACATTGTAAAGAATTTCTGTCATAAAATTTTCCATGATTGAACGAAGTCCTCTTGCGCCGCTTCCTTTTTTCATAGCCAATTTCACTATTGATTTTAATGCGCTTTTTTCAAATTCTAATTCTATGTTTTCCAATTCCAAAAGTTTTTGATATTGTTTTATAATTGCGTTTTTTGGTTTTGACAAAATATTTATCAACGCATTTTCATCCAATGAATGAAGCGAAGCAACAACGGGAAGTCGCCCAATAAATTCGGGGATAAAACCAAAATGGAGTAAATCTTGTGTTTCAATTTTATTTAATAAATCGTCTTTTGTCAATTCTTTTTTAGAAGAAATATTTGCGCCAAATCCTATTGATTGTTGATTTATTCTTCTTGAAATAATTTTTTCAACTCCATCAAACGCTCCACCACAAATAAATAAAATGTTTTTTGTATTGATATTTACAAGAGGTTGTTCGGGATGTTTTCTTCCACCCTGTGGTGGCACATTGGCTACAGTTCCTTCAAGCATTTTCAATAATGCCTGCTGAACGCC
>SXSO01000019.1 GCA_005792205.1 Bacteroidota bacterium
ATAGTTGGAGGCAAAATTGAGTTTCATGGAACTGTTTGGTCAGCTGAATCGGACATTGAAATTCCAAAAAACGAAATTGTTGAAATAGTAACACAAAATAACTTGACACTTAAAGTCAAACAAATTCATTAACAAAAACGAAAGGATAAAGTATATGAGTACAACAATTTTATTATTATTAGTTTTTTTGATATTCATTATTATCATTAAAACTGGAAGAATTGTTCCCCAAAAAAGTGTTTATATTGTTGAACGATTGGGAAAATACAATTCTACACTTGATGCAGGGTTTCACATTCTAATTCCATTTATTGATAGAGTTGCTTACGTTCATTCTCTCAAAGAAATTGCAATTGATGTTCCTCCACAAGGATGTATCACAAAAGATAATATTCAAGTGGAAGTAGATGGAATTTTGTATTTTCAAATTATGGATCCTATAAAAGCATCTTATGGAATTAGCAATTATCAATTTGCTACAATTCAACTTGCACAAACTACACTTCGCAGTTTAGTTGGCAAAATAGAGTTGGATAAAACATTTGAAGAAAGAGATAAAATAAATGCTGAAGTTGTTGAAGCGGTTGATTCTGCTGCCGTTCCTTGGGGTTTGAAAGTTACAAGATATGAAGTAAAAAATATAGCACCGCCTAATAGTATAAAAGATGCAATGGAAAAACAAATGCGTGCTGAAAGAGAAAAACGTGCTTTGATTGCTGAATCAGAAGGAGATAAACAAGCAAAAATTAATCGTGCAGAAGGAGATAAACAAGAAGCAATTGCTAAATCAGAAGGTGAAAAAATGAAGCGAATAAATGAAGCAGAAGGTCGTGCTCAAGAAATTGAAAGAGTGGCATTTGCTACAGCAAAAGGAATTCGTGAAATTGCAAAAGCCATAAACGAAGAAGGTGGATTAAACGCAGTAAATCTAAGAATTGCGGAACAATATCTGAATGAATTTGGAAAACTTGCTCAAAAAAATAATACGATGATTATTCCTTCTAATCTTTCTGATGTTGCGGGAATGGTTGGAGCAGTTGGAAAAATTTTTAGTTCAATGAAATCAGAATAAAAAAATCATAATTTAAAAATGTTTTCTATTTGAATCATAGAGACAAAGGGATTTAATTTTAAAAATTAAAAGATGAAAATAAAATTTTTAGTATTTATAATTATAGTTTTTGTAGGAAGAGTTTTTTCACAATCCAAACAAGAGATAATTGAATTAGCCAAAAAAGGTGCGTTCAACAATTTATCTCCAATTGAAATTAAAGATAAACTTCAAAAATATGGAATGAGTGAGAGTGAAGCAATTCAATTTGCAAAAGAAAATAATATTGATATAAGTAATTTTCAAGATCAATCCATAAAAACAAACTCAATTCAAATTCCACAAACTACAACTTCACAGAAAGATATTATAACTCAAGTTCCTCAACAACAACAAGTTGAAGAAGTGAAAGGACTTCCACAAGATAGAAGTGAAATTCCAAAAGGAGTAAAAAATTTAGAATACTTTGGATATAATATTTTTAAACAAATTCCTGAAGCATTTGAACCTAACGCAATTGGTCCTATTGATCCCGGATATTTGGTTTCTCCCGAAGATGTACTTCGTCTTTCTATTTGGGGACAAGTTGAGTTTCAATATGAATTGACAGTTGATAAAGAAGGAAAAATTTTTATTCCAAAACTTGGACAAGTTACAGTTTCAGGAATTGCACTAAAAGATTTGGAAGAAAAACTTAAAAAACAACTTTCAAAAATTTATTCTGGACTTGTCTCAAAACCTCCAAGTATTTTTTTAGATTTGTCAATTGCGAAACTTCGTCCAATTAGAGTGTTCGTAATGGGTGAAGTTTCAAAACCGGGAGGTTATACAATAAATAGTTTTGCAACAGTTTTTAATGCATTGTATAGTGTTGGAGGTCCAACTGTAAATGGAAGTTTAAGAAAAATAAATGTGATTCGCGAGAATAAAGTTATTGCAACTGTTGATTTATATGATTATTTACTTCGTGGAGATAAATCAAGTGATGTTCGACTTTTAAACAATGATGTTATTTTTGTTCCTGTTCGTGGAAAAACAATTGCAATTAGTGGCGAAGTTAAACGAGATGCAATTTATGAATTAAAAGATGATGAAAATTTTTCTACACTTTTAAAATTTTGTGGCGGATTAAAATCATCTGCATATTTAAAAAGAGTTCAAATAGATAGAATAATTCCTTTTGCTGAAAGACGTGAAGGAGATGAAGATAAAGTTATTGTAAATGTTGATTTAAATGAACTTCTTACAAAAAAAAATAAAGATATTTCATTAGTTGATTTGGATGAGGTCAATGTATCTAAAATTTTAGATGAGAAAAGAAATTTTGTTACAATTTCTGGTTCTGTTTGGAGACAAGGAACTTTTGAACTTGGCAAAATCAAAACACTTTATGATTTGTTACAAACAGCGGAAGGTATTCGTCCTGAAGCGTATTTAAAAAAATGTGATATTGAGAGATTACTTCCTGATTCTACGCGACAATTTATTACTATGGATTTGGAAAAAATTTTAAATAAAACAGAAAATATTCTGCTTTTGGAACAAGATAAAATTAGAGTTTATTCAATAAAAGAAATTGAATTTGAGAAAACACTTTCAATTTCTGGTCATATAAAATATCCTCAAACAATCCCATTTCATGACAGCATTTCTTTGTATGATTTGGTATTTCGTGCAGGAGGACTTTTAGATTCCGAATTTAGAAAAAGAACATTTTTAAAACGTGCAGATATTTTTCGCTTGAATGAAGATAAAATTACAAGACAAATAATTGCGTTTAACTTAGAAAAACTTTTTGAAGATTCTACATATGGAATTAAACTTATGCCAAGTGATGAAATTATGTTATATGGTGTTGAAGTTGAAGAAATTCTTGACAAATTTGTTGTGATTAATGGTGAAGTTAAAAAACCTGGAATATATAAATGGAGAACAAATTTGGACTTACAAAGTTTAATTTTAGAATCTGGAGGTTTTACTGAAGCAGCAAATATTTCAACTGGAGAAGTTGCAAGAATTCTTCCAAGTGGATTAGGTGGAGATTCATTGGCAATAATTTTATATCCATCTATTGATACAATTTTTACAACAGAAACACAAGAAAAATTTTATCTTCAACAT
>SXSO01000020.1 GCA_005792205.1 Bacteroidota bacterium
ACAATCAACATCAAAGTTAAAACCATTGCAAAACCACTAAACACTGCTCCTGAAACAAAGTATGGAGGAAAAATTGTAGTATGCCATCCGGGAATTACACTTGTTGCAAAATCCCAACTAACAATTGTATGAACTGAAACTACAAGTGGAGTTGCAAGTCCTGCAAGAAGAGCATAAACTTTTTCATATCTATGCCAAGTTCTATTTGAACCATCCCATCCAAGTGAAAAAAATACATAAATAGATTTTTTGATTTTAGAAGTTGTTCTATCACGAAGAGTTGCTAAATCCGGAATTAAACCAACATACCAAAATGTAAGTGAAGTTAAAAAATAAATACTAATTGCAAACATATCCCAAATCAAAGGCGAACGAAAATTTACCCATAGTGGTCCTCTGAAATTTGGATACGGGAATGACCAAAACCCTAACCACGGTCTTCCCATATGAATAATTGGAAAAATTCCCGCACAACAAACCGCAAAAATTGTCATTGCTTCTGCTGAACGGTTAACCGAAGTTCTCCACTTTTGACGAAACAAAAATAAAATTGCAGAAATCAAAGTTCCCGCGTGTCCAATTCCAATCCAAAATACAAAGTTTGTTATATCAAAAGCCCAACCAACTGTGTTATTTAATCCCCAAGTTCCAATTCCAGTAAAAACTTGATAGCTGATTGCCACAACACCAATCAAAAGCATTGAAAATGCAATTGAAAAAGTTATCCACCACGCAAGTGAAGATTTTTTTTCAAGTGGTAATGCAATATCATTTGTTACATCTATTGCGGATTTATTTCCGAGAATTAATGGTTTTCGTAATATTGAATAAATTTCAGACATTTTCTTTTTTAGGATTTTTTACATTTGTCATATAACTAATTGAAGGACGAACTCCTGTTTCTTCAAGTACAAAATATGTTCTTTCATCATGAAGAAGTTTAGAAATTTTACTCTCTTTATCCTTCATATCTCCAAATACAATTGCTTGTGAAGGACAAGATTGCATACATGCTGTTTGAATTTCATTATCCAAAATTTTTCTCCCTTCTCTTTTTGCAGCAATTTTTATTTCTTGAATTCTTTGAACACATAAAGAACATTTTTCCATCACTCCTCGTTCACGAACTGTAACATCTGGATTTAAAAGAAGATTTTGCATTTCATCTTTATGAGCATACTCAAACCAATTAAATCTTCTCACTTTGTATGGACAATTATTTGCACAATATCGTGTTCCAACACATCTGTTGTAAATTTGCTGATTTAATCCTTCTTCGCTATGAACAGTTGCAAGTACGGGACACACAGTTTCACACGGTGCATTTTCACAATGTTGACACATTATTGGTTGATGCAAAACTTCAAATTCATTTTCAAATTCATTGTAATATCTATCAATTCTAATCCACTGCATATCACGATTTCTTCTAACTTCATCTAATCCAACAACGGGAATATTATTTTCAATTTGACAACTGACAACACAAGCACTACATCCTGTACATTTTGTAAGATCAATTGAAAGTCCCCAATGATGACCTTTTGATTCTGGAGCATTTCTCCAAAGTGTAATCAAATCAGTTTTTGGAAAACTTCCACTTGAAGGATTTTTTTTGTATTCGTCAAGTGTTGTAGTTTGAATTATTTTTCTTGGATCTCTATCAGAAGAAAGTTCTTCTGGCATTTGAAGTGAATGATATTCTTGTGAAAACGCAAGATCTTTATGAGTTCCCGTTTTAGAAATTTTCACTGATTTACTTTTCAAAAATGGATAAATATTTTTTCCAACCAAATTTCCATCTTCAACTGTTGGTTTTGCAAGAATCCATTCTGGACCAATATTTTTAAATCTTTCAGTTCCATAAGAACCGTAACCAATTGCAATTGAAATTGTGAAATCATCTTGTCCAATTTGAATTAACGCGGGAAGTTCAACTTTATTTTTTCCATCATCAACTAAAAGAATATCTCCATTTTTTATTGACAAATCACTTGCAATTTTTGGAGAAACACAAACATAATTATCCCAAACAACTTTTGTAATTGGATCTGGAAGTTCTTGCAAAAACGCATTGTGTGAATGACTTCCATCAAGCATTGAAATTTTTGGATAAAGTAAAATTGAAAAATCATTTGCTTTCTCAATTTTATTTTCATTTGTTTGTAAAATAGAAAGTGAAGAGAAACTAAAATTTGTAAAATTAGTTTTACTATTTTCTACATTTGCAAAACCATCGTGAATTGATTTTTGAAAAAATTTTGTAAAATTATTTTCCAATTTTTGTTTTGTGAAAATATTTTTTTCCCAATATTCTTTCATTGTGTCGTAAGAATTTTTTGAAATTCCACTCCAAACATTTAAACATTCCACAACTGAACGAGTTTTTCCAAACGGCGAAATCAATGGTTGCGTTATTGAAATTGTTCCATCAATTGGCTCACTATCGCTCCAATTTTCAAGCATATTGTGAGTTGCACAAACAAAGTGCGAAACATTTGTTGTTTCATTTTCTCTTTCTGCAAAACTAACAACAAGTGGAATTTTTTTCAACATTTCTCCAAACTCACTTCCATTTTGTAAATTGTAAACAGGATTTGAATCAATAAATATCGCACCAATTTTATTTTCACGAATTTCTTGAATCAAATTCGAAAGATCAAACTCATTTCCATTTTTTTGATACGATGGAATTTCAATATCAATTGTGTTTCCATAATTTCCAAGCAAGTGATTTAAAGTATTCACTAAAATTTGTAAACGTTGGTTATTTATTCCACAAATAATCAGTGAAGATTTTTTTTCTCTCAAAAGTTTTTCTGAAAGTTGTTCTACAATTTTTTTATTTTTTTCACTCAACGAAATTTGTGGAAGATTCAAATTTACATTTGCTTCTTTTGAAATTAA
>SXSO01000146.1 GCA_005792205.1 Bacteroidota bacterium
AAAGTGTTTCTACATTTATTTCCGCTGAATCTTTTGGTTGTTTTGTGATTATATTTATAACACCACCAATTGCTTCGTTTCCATAGACAGAAGAAAATACTCCTTTTACAATTTCTATTTTTTCAATATTACTTGTTGGGATTTGTAACAAACCAATTGCATCGTCAACTTTTCCAGAAATTCTTTCTCCATCTATTAAAATTAAAACATGATTTTTTTTGACACCTTGTAACATAGCAGATTGATTTCTTCCTATTGTATTTCCAATTTCAATTCCTGTATGTGTTTGTATTATTTCTTTAAACTCAGATGTTACAAAAGATTTAATTTCATTTGTTCCAATAACTTCTGTGATAACTGGAGAATTTTTTAAAATGTGATTTGTCAAAGTTCCAGTAACTACAACATCATTCAACAAAAATTCAGATGCCTTCAATTTTATATTTAGTATTTCTAATTCATTTTCTGATAGAAAAATTTTTTCAGTTGTTTTCACAAATCCGAATGAGATAATTTCTAAAGTATAATTTCCATTTGGAATGTTTTCGATGATGAAATTTCCATCATTATCAGTAGAAAAATTTTTTTTAAGTTCTAAAATTTTTATAATCGCTTTTGTGTTTTCATTATTTTCAAAACTTATTTTTCCTTTTATTATGCTATGTGCAAAACTTGTAGAGTATGAAACACATACTATAAGAATAAGTTTTAAAATATTTTTTGAATTGCAGTTACAATTTTTTGAACAAGTATTTTTTTTACTTTTAAACTTGTAAATCAAATAAAATAGAGAAAGAATGACTATAAAAATTGTGATAATTTCTTGAATCATTTTATTAAAAACTTTCCAACTTGATAAACTAAAAATGTAATTATATAAGCAAGTATTGTCAAATAAAAGAACTGAAATAAAGCCCATTTCCAACTATTTGTTTCTCGTTTTGTGATTGCAACGGTTGAAAAACATTGCATAGCAATTACAAAATATACAAGCACACAAATTGCAATTAAAGTGTCAAAACTTTTTTTTCCATTTTCATTTTGTATTTTTGAAATGAGTGAAACATCTCCATCTAAATTTGGATTTTCTATATTATAAATTATTCCAAGTGAGCTAACAAAAGTTTCTCGTTGTAACATAGCAGAAAGAACTGCAATATCAATTTTCCAATCAAAACCAAGTGGTGAAAAAATTGGCTCAATTGTTTTTCCAATTTGTCCAATATATGTTTGTTCAAGTTTATTTTGTGTTGTAAGAGTTTCACTTTGTTTTGGATATGTTGCCAAAAACCAAATCAAAATTGAAACAGCAAGAATTACACTTCCAGCAGTTTTTAAAAAATCAACTGCTTTTATCCACATTTGCGTTAAAATATTTTTTATTGATGGAACTTTATATGTTGGAAGTTCAATAAAAAAATATTTTGAATTTGATTTTAAAATAGTTTTTTTCAAAACAAATGCAACAAGAAGAGCAAGTAAAATACCTAATAAATACAATAAAACAAAAGTGATTGTTTGCAAACTAAAAATCCCAAATATATTTTTTGAAGGAATAAATGCCGCAATTAAAAGTGTATAAATTGGAATTCTCGCAGAACAACCCATAAGAGGGGAGACAAGAATTGTTATGATTCTTGCATTTTTATTTTCAATAGTGCGAGTTGATAAAATTCCAGGAATTGCACATCCAAATGAAGTTAAAAGTGGTATAAAAGATTTTCCAGAAAGCCCAAATATTCGCATAACTTTTTCATTCAAAAAAGAAATTCTTGAAAGATATCCACTATCTTCTAAAAGAGTCAGAAAAAAAAAGAGAATTAAAATTTGAGGTAAAAATGTCAAAACATTTCCAACTCCACCAAGTATTCCATTTACAATTAAATCATTTAATAAACCTTGCGGAATTATTGTTGAAACAACATCACCACACAGAGAAATTAAATTGCCAATTAATTCCATAGGTTTTTGTGATAAAGTAAAAATGCTTTGAAAAATTAACATCATTAGAAATGCGAAAATAAAAACTCCAAAAATTTTATGTGTTAAAATAGAATCTATTTTTTGTTGAAAATTTTTTTCTAATTTTTTTTTCTGAACTACATCTTGTGAAATATGATTTATCCATTTGTGTCGTTCTTCAATTAGATTTTTTTTTATGTCAATTTCTAAAAAATTTAATCGGTCAATTTGTTTTGTTGTTTCTTTGAGGATTTCTTCATCTATTTTTTTATCAATTGTATTTGAGGAAAGTATTTCAATTGATTTTAAAAATGCTTCTTCGGTTGTTGTGTGATTTATTTCTAAAAATTTATTTTGAATTGTAGAAATTGATTTTTCAATTTCATTTGAATAGAAAAAAACTCGTCCATTATTTTTATTTGCAGATAAATTTTTTAACTTTTTTATTAACTCATTAATTCCAACTTTTTCTTTGGCAAAAATTTTTACAACATCAATTCCCAAAAAAACTTCTAATGATTTTATTTTGATTTGTATTCCACTTTTTTCTGCAATATCGTTCATAGTCAAAACAAAAATTGTTGGAATGTTGAGTTCTAAAACTTGACTTCCAAGAAAAAGATTTCGTTCCAAATTTGTTGAATCCAAAATACAAATTATTCCATCTACTTTTTCTTTTTCATTGAAAAAAAAATTTGAAACAATTTTTTCGTCAGGAGAATGTGGAGTTAAACTATAAGTTCCCGGAAGATCAATTAATATAGTATTTTCAAGGTGTTTGATTTTACCTTCTTTTTTTTCAACAGTAACACCAGAAAAGTTTCCAATTTTTTGATTTAAACCAGTAAGAGAATTGAAGAGAGTTGATTTTCCCGAATTAGGATTTCCAACAATTGCAATTCGTCGTTGCATTATCATAAGAAATTATAAAACTAATTACTTGAAACAACAAAAATTTCTTTTGCTAAATTATCGTTGATACCAAACTTTGAATTACATACTTCACATATTAACATTGAACCGTTATTAGAAATACATTTTATTTTTGCGTTTTCGCAAAATCCTATTTCACGAAGACGATTACATATTTCAATGTTTGAATTTATTTTTTTTATAGAAACTTCTTTTCCAGAATTTATTTCTAACAAAGTTTTGGTCATTAATTTCTTATTTAGATTTTGTCTAAATAAATATATGAACATTTATGAAACCCACAAAACAAATTTTTTCTTGTTTTATTGATTAACATTATTTACAAAACGTTTTTTATTATATAAAAAGTAGTTAAGATGACATAAAAAGTAGTTTTTGTGTCATAAAATTGTCTTTTTGTGAATAAAAAATACAGTTTCGGGAAAATGTTTTTTTTGATAATATAAATATATCTTACTTAAAAATTCGTAGAACGATTGTAAATAAAGAATGTGAAACGAAAAAAAAAGAGAATATGTGTACCGAAAAAAAATGATTTACAAAATCATTTTTTTTGTTTTTTTAAAAACTATTTTCCTTTAAAAATTGCTTTTCGTTTTTCAATAAAAGCATTCACTCCTTCTTTGTAATCATCAGTTTGAGATGCAATTTGTTGATTTATTGCTTCATAGTTCAATACCTCATCGAGAGTAGAAGAGAGTGATTTATTTAAACTTCGTTTTATAAGTCCAATTGTTTTTGTTGGAAGTTTTGCGAGTTGAGAGGCGAGTTCTAATGTTTTTTCTTCTAAAATATTTTCTTCAAAAACATGATTTACAATTCCAAATTTTTCTGCTTCTAAAGAATCAATGTCGCGTCCTGTTGCCATATATTCAAATGATTTTCCCATTCCAACAAGTCGCGGTAAAAAATAGTGTGAACCGGAATCTGGAATCAAAGCAATTCTAATAAATACTTCAATAAGTTTTGCGTTGTTTGACATTGTTCTCATATCGCAAGCAAGTGCAATTGATAAACCAGCTCCTGCAGCAACTCCATTTATCATTGCAATTATTGGTTTTTCAATTGTGTGAATTTTTTTTACAATTGGATTGTAACTTTTCTCTAACGATTCTTTTAAGTTTCTTTTTTCTCTTTGATTTTCTTTCAAATCTTGTCCTGAACAAAATGCTTTTCCACTTCCTTGTATTACAATTGTTCTTGTTGATGAATCCATTTCAGCTGATTTTAATGCAAGTAAAAAATCTTTTTTCATTTGTTCATTAAATGCATTAAAAACTTCAGGACGATTCAAAGTGATTTTTAAAACACCATCGTCTAAAATTTCGTATAGTAGAGTTTCGTATTTTGTCATTAGAGAAATAAAAAGAATGAGGTCAAGCAAATCTGTATCACACAATCTTTAAACATACCGATGCTTTCTTCCGAACCTCGCGGGGTTTTGCTTTAAATTATTGTACAGAACTTGACCTCAAAAAAATTTTTCCAAATTTATTTATTTTTTCCCAATGTCCAAATATAATTGCGAATTGCTTCCATTTGTTTTATAGCATCACCGTTGAGATATTCGGTGTATGTCGCAGTTGGATTTCCAAAATCATCATGAGGAAAAAACTGTGGCATTCTTGTTCCCGGTTGAATTGCTTCAGGGTTTTTTAACCACTCTACAATCCATTCAGGTTTCAATCTATTTTTTGCAAGTTCGAGGTTTGGAGCAAGATCTGCCATTTCTTTTCCTTGTGGAATTGTTCCCGTATAATGACAACTTAAACACATATTTGCATCAAATAAAGTTTTTCCAATTGAAACGGTTGAGTTCTCAATTTCAAATGTGTGATAGTTTCTCAATGTAATTTCTTGATTTGAAAGAGAAATAAAATATTTATATAAAGAATCAATTTCTGCATCACTAAAATGGAATGTTGGCATTCTAAGTTTTAACCAAGGACGAATTGGAGTTGGTGATTTGAGAAAATTGTAAAACCACATTTCTTGAACTTTAGCACCTTCTGGTGTGATTGGAGGAGGAGCCATTCCAGCATCTTCAAATAAAGCTGAAACATAACCTCCTGATTCTTCCAACAAGTGACAATTTTGACAGTGATAATTTGAAGTAATTTTTCTTCCTATTTGAGTCATTTGAACTTTGCGAGTGTTTTGATGTGACCATTTTGCTTCAGCTGTGTCTTTTCTCATTCCGCGAAGAAGTGTGCGAATTACTACAATTTCAGAATCAGCAAACGAGAACACTGGCATTTTAGATATAATTCTTTCAGTTGTATATTGACGAGATGTTTTCAATTTTCCAAAAACCCATTTATCCCAACTTTGTTCGTTGTGAGATAATTTTAAATCTCCAAAATCAAGTTCTTCAACTCGTTTTCTTCCAAAGTTAGAAAGAGAAACAGAAACTTTTCCTTCTTTTTCAATTCCGCGAATTTCATGGCATCCATTACATCCATATTCGCGAATTAGGTTTTCTCCTTTTTTTATTTTTGATTCTGAAACTAAATCCAATGTTTTGTTTTCAAATTTTCTTTCATCATTTAATGTCATTAAATATGCAACAACATCTTTTGCTTCACTATCAGTTAAACGAAGAGATGGCATTGTTGTATTTGGTCTATATTTTTTTGGATTACGAATCCATTCATACAACCATTTTGCATTTGTTTTACTTCCAATACGTGTGAGTTCAGGAGCTATATCATAACTTTTTCCACGCAATTGACGAACTCTTTCATCACCTTCTACAACATGACAAGCTTTACATCCAACTTCACTTACAATTTGTTTTCCTTTTTCAATGTTTCCTCCGCTAAAGTTTTCATCTTCGATTTTATACAAACTATCATTAGATACTTTCCAAAGATATGCGGTAATTGCTTCTGCTTCTTCATCACTAAATTTGAAATTTGGCATTCGTGAGTGTGGATTATAATCCTTTGGATTTCTTATCCAACGAAATATCCATTCAGTATTTGTCTTTGCAGAAAGTTGATTTATTTCAGGACCAATTTTTTTAATTCCTGTAAAACCTTTCATTTCATGACAACCAAAACATCCCGATTCCATCACCAAATGTCTTCCTTCATTAAATCTTTTTGCATCTTTTAAAACAAAGTCATTCGCGTGGCAAGTTTGACAACTTGCATATGTTTCCTCTTTTTCAAGAAGAGGTGATTCCCAATAATGATCTCCTTCTTTATCTCCGTGTTTACTATGAGCAAATCCTTTTGTCAAAGCAGGACCTTGTCCATTGTGACAAGTTGTACATCCAATAATTTCAGGATTGTGTTTTTCAATTAATTCAGGAAATGGATGTGCAGTAAATGGTTGTGGAGCATCACTCATTGTTTCAAATTCTCTATATCCAAGATGACATGTTTGACATCTATCTATGCGAGCTTTTACCGTTCCAAAATTTGTTCTTTCAAAATCATTGAGTATTACTTGTTTGATTTCAAGAGATGATTTGTTTGCAAGTTCAATTTTTGCATTCCATTTATTAATCTCTTCAAAAAATATATTTAATTTTGATTGTGCATTTTTGACTTCTAAATCAATTTCAGTTTGGATTTTCAAAAGAGAATCTCTTTTTAATTCCAATTGCGAAACTATTTTTCCAAATTCTTTTTGTTTTGTTTCATATTCTCGCAATTTTTTTTCTACATCCTCTACATTATGATTTTCTTTTTTTGCCGTTTGATAAAAATAATATGTTTCATCTCCCAAACTTTTTGCAAATGTAAATTCACGACTTACATCCACAAGTTCTTCTTTTATATTTTTTATTTCTTCAATAATTGCAACATATTCTTTTGATTGTTGTTTCTTAAAAACCTCATTAATATTTGCCAATGTTTCCTTATATCCTATTGAATCAAACATTGCTATTGCATCGTTTAATTTTTGTGTAAATTTTTCAATGCTAATTTTTTTGTATTCATTTTGATAATCTTTCCACGGACGACGAACTGTAACTTCATCAATAATTGAATACATTGTTGCAATAAATAAAATGAAACTAAAGATAAGATAGATTTTACCATAACTTCTTGTTTCAACGGGAGTGTTATATCGTTTTTTTAAAAAATCAAACATAATGTTTTTATTAAATATTAAACCAAGGAGTTACTAAAACATATTTTATATTGAATGCCAAACGAAGAACCATTTTTATTGGCAAAGACATCATTGTTAAAAACAAAAACGCAGTGATGCTGTAACGCAATAATCCCAACTCTTGAAGTAAAGGCGTATTTTTCTTTTTTATCCAATAAATAACACCAATTGAATAATATGCTGTAATTACAACTATTCCAAAAATAATTGCAAAAGGATTTAGTTTTCCAAAAGCATCTTTTGTATTAATTCCAAAAATTTCAGATAAATCAACATTTGTCAATGCTACAACTCTATGAGTGTCCCAATATTCCCACGGCCAAAAGAAATACCATCCCGGTCCTCTCATAAAAGTTCCAAGTACAATTAGAGCAACCCAAAGTATTATAAACCCAACAAGAAATGTTAAAACTGCAAATTTCCTTTCTTTGTATGTGTAATATCCACTTCCCTTTTCGTTATTGTCTATATAAGGAATTGCAATTAGTCCAACTATGATTAAAGTAGGAAGTATAACTCCTGCAATCCACGGATCGAAATAAACAAGTATTTCTTGAAGTCCAAGAAAATACCACGGCGCTTTTGAAGGGTTTGGAGTAAGTGTTGGATTTGCAGGTTCTTCAAGTGGAGCATCAATAAAAATTGACCACACAACTAATATCACCATAACTACAATTGATGCAATAAATTCCACTCTTACAAGATTTGGCCAAACTTGAACTTTATCGCTGAGTTTTGCCTCTTCAGGAATATCTTGTGTATCGTTTTTTCTCATCTTAGAAATTGAAAGCCAAGTATATCCAATCACCGTGAAAAGTAAAAATAGGATTGGTAAATTATCAGGTTTTAAAATGATTTTTAAAAAACTTTCCATAAAAAAATAGATTTAAAATTCTTTCTTTGAAGTATCTGGTCCAGAAATTCCACCATCTTTTCTAATTCTCCAAAAATGGACAATCATAAAGACTGCTGCAACTATTGGAAGAAAAATACAATGTCCAACATAAAATCTCAACAATGTAGGTGGTCCAACTTGTGTGCCTCCAAGTAAAATAAAACGAATGTCATTATTTATTTTCATTCCGAGTTCTGGACCAAATGGGCCTTCATGTCCAAGTAAAGGAGTTGCACGAGCCATATTTGTTCCAACAGTTACTGCCCAAATTGCAAGTTGATCCCACGGTAACAAATATCCTGTAAATGATAAAAGGAACGTTAAAACCAAAAGTATTACACCAACACCCCAATTAAATTGTCTTGGTGGTTTATATGAACCCGTTAAAAATACACGAAACATATGAAGCATCACAGTTATTACCATTGCGTGCGCTCCCCATCTATGCATATTTCTCATTAATGGGCCAAATGGAACATCGTTCATCAAGTACTTCATATCTTCGTAAGCATATTCTGCTGCGGGACGATAATAGAACATTAAAATAACTCCCGTGATAGTCAATACAATGAAAAGTAGAAATGTAATTCCTCCCATTCCCCAAGTATATCCAATGTTTACTGCATGTCGTGGAATTCTAACTGGATGCAAATGCAGAAATACATTATCTACAATTTGTAAAGCACGATTCCTGTTTGTGTCTTGATATGAGTGTCTAAATATTGATTTGTATAATTCAGTTTGTTGAAATTTTTCTTTAAGTTTGCCCATAGAAATTTATTTTAAAAATTTGTTTATCCTAACTTTAAAAACGATTCAGGATTTGTCCATTCATCTTTTTCAAATAGAAATTTTATATTTCTGTCAATTAAAATTTGCCCATCATCAGCAAGTGTTATTTTCAATCTTTCCAAAGGACGAGGTGCGGGGCCTTCAAAGTTAATTCCAAATTCTGGAGCACCACGAAAACCACTTCCATGACATGGACATTTGAATTTATTTTCAGAAGCAAGATATCTTGGGGTACATCCTAAATGTGTACATATTGCAGAAAGTGCATAAAATCCATTAACATCTCGGATAATCCAAACACGGAAATCGTCTTTATATTTTTCACTTACTTCTCCAATTACATAATCTTGTGGATAACCTGCTTTAAATGTTGATGGTGGTTCATATAAAACACGAGGAAACATAAAACGAAGTGCTCCAATTGTAGAAGTGAATATAAATCCAAAAAACGCCATCCATCCTGCCATTGAAAAAAAACCTCGTCTACTCATTTTCCAAGTTCCACGATCATCATCTGGAGGTCTATCTTGTTTTGGTTTTCTAACTACTTCTTGAGTTGGTTTTGTTACAGGTGTTGCAGTTTCTTGATTTTGCGACATAATTTTTTTCTTTAAAATTGCTAATTTTAATTAGGAAATTTTGGCAAATATAAAAATTTTTTAGAATGTAAGGTAATATAGATAAAGAAACTCAACTATTTTTCTTTTCATATATTTTTAACATGAATTTTTTTTTCTTTTTTCTAATTTTTTCTTATACATATTCACAAGAAAAAATTTCAAGCTTTAAAATCTTTATTTCACAAGATTCAGTTTATTCAATTCCTGAAAATTATTTTGTTGAAAATATTTATTTAGATTCGGTTTTGTTATTAGAAAACAAAACTCATTATGAAATAAATTATACTGAGAATGAACTAATTTTGTATAAAAGTAAAACTACATTGAAAGAAAATAGTTTTCTCATTTTAAGTTTAAAAAAAATTCCATTTGGATTGAGAAAAAACTATTTTAAAAGAAAACTAATTGAATCTGAAAATAGAGATGAAAAAAAGAGAACAATTTCCATTGAGAGTAATTTGAGTGATGAAAATATTTTTGGAGATAAATCTCAAATCACAACACAAGGAATGTTGATGAGAGGATTTACAGTTGGAACAAATTATGATTTTTCACTTCAATCGGGATTTAATTTGCAGATGAAAGGAAATCTTACAGATAAAATTTTTTTAAATGCAAATTTAAGTGACGAAACTTCTCCTCTTCAACCGGAGGGAAATACACAAGCACTTTCTGAAATTGATAAAATATTTATTGAAATTTTGCATCCCAATTTTAATTCAGTTTTTGGAGATTTTGATTTTACAATTAAAAATTTTCGATTTGGAAATTTTTCTAAAAAACTTAAAGGAGGAAGTTTGAGTTTTTATTCCAAAAGTTTTTTAGACACAACTTCAATTTCATATGCAGTGATGCGTGGAAATTTTTTTACAAATGAATTTTTGGGAGTTGATGGAGTTCAAGGACCATACAAACTTTTTGGAAAAAATGAAAATAAAAATATAATTGTGATTGCAGGAAGCGAAAAAATTTATCTTAATGGAAGACAATTGATAAGAGGTAATGATAGAGATTTTATTATTGATTATGGAAGTGGAGAAATTTTCTTTACAAGCAAAATATTGGTTACAAACAATATGCGAATTGTGGTTGATTTTGAATACATGGAAAGAAATTTTTCTAAATTTTTTTTTACTTTAAGTTCGTCTGTAATTTTTTTTGACAATATAAATACAAAAGTTTTTTTTGCATCTGAAAATGATGATGAAAGTTTTATTTCCTTAAATGAAAGGGATAATAAAATTTTATCAAATGCTGGAGATAGTTTTTGGAATGCAACAAAATCTGGTGTAACAAAAGACACAAATGGAAATTATATTTTGCAAATTGAAAATAATGATACAATTTATGTATACAATCACGATACATTGGGAGAAAAATATTTTGTTACATTTAGTTTTGTTGGTGATGGAAATGGAAATTATATCAAAAAAAGTATTGGGGTTTTTGAATATGTTGGAAAACAAAAAGGGAATTATTTACCAATTATTTTTCTTCCAATTGCTGAAAAGAAAAATTTTATTGCTTTGAATTTAAACACAAATTATTCTCATGTAAATTTATTTGGTGAAATTGCAATAAGTAATTATGATAAAAATAAATTTTCTCAAAAAGATGATAATGATAATTTAGGAAATGCTTATGAAATTGGATTAAACTTAAATTTTGAAAAATTTAAAGC